>JBJOLD010000269.1:0-6885 GCA_046045765.1 Pseudomonadota bacterium
TGCCTGCGTAAATGGGGCGCTCAAAGGTGTCGGGGCTGATGACCTTGGTCACGTCCGACAGTTGGCCCACATCCAGCTTGGCAGCCACGCGGGGGGCCACGTTTTTGCCGGAGGCTGTGGCGGGAAACACGATGTGGCTGTAGTTGGCGGCAATGGCCAGCACCTGGGCTGTGACGTTTTCGGCCAAGCCGTGAGCCAGGCCCTCGGCATCGGCGTGAATGACTTTACTCACACCGGCAATGTGCGCTGCCGCCGCAGCGGCAGCACCGGCATTGTGGCCAGCGACCAGCACGTGCACGTCACCGCCACATTGGAGGGCTGCGGTCACGGTGTTGAGGGTGGCACCCTTGATGAATGCGTTGTCGTGTTCGGCAATCACTAAAGCGGTCATGGTGGTTTCCTTTTTTAGTTGTTGTGGGGTGTTGTTAGATGACTTTGGCTTCGGTCTTGAGCTTGGCAACCAAAGTAGCCACATCGGGCACCTTAATACCGGCGCTGCGTTTGGGCGGCTCAGACACTTTGAGCGTCTTGATACGCGGAGCCACGTCCACACCCAAATCGGCGGGGCTGAAGGTATCGAGCTGCTTTTTCTTGGCCTTCATGATGTTGGGCAAGGTCACGTAGCGGGGCTCGTTCAGGCGCAGGTCGGTGGTGATGATGGCTGGCAAGGTTACGGCCAGGGTTTCAAGGCCGCCGTCTACTTCGCGGGTGACGTTAGCTTTGCCATCCACCACTTCGACCTTGCTGGCGAAGGTGGCTTGTGGCAGGTCTGCCAAGGCAGCCAGCATTTGGCCGGTTTGGTTGCAGTCGTCGTCAATGGCTTGTTTGCCCAGAATCACCAGGCCAGGTTGCTCTTTGGCAATCAATGCGTTCAAGAGCTTGGCCACAGCCAAGGGCTGCAGCTCTTCTTCAGTCAGCACCAAAATGGCACGGTCGGCACCAATGGCCATGGCGGTGCGCAGGGTCTCTTGGCACTGCTGCACGCCACAGGACACAGCGATCACTTCGGTCACCACGCCTTTTTCTTTCAAACGCACAGCTTCTTCGACAGCAATTTCGTCAAAGGGGTTCATGCTCATCTTGACGTTGGCAATATCTACACCCGTGCCGTCCGACTTGACTCGAACCTTGACGTTGTAGTCCACCACGCGTTTTACAGGGACCAAGACTTTCATTGCTGCGACTCCAGATAGTTATAAAGGGGCAATTTACTTGACGTACACGTCAACTGTTTAATTCTATGCGGACTGGGCTTCTCATTAGAAAAAAGCCCAAAAAGATAAAATAGAACGACCGTGCTTTTTAGGGAGTATAGCGGAATCACGATTCGGTGCTTAACGCTGGGTTAACGTTGAGTTAGCGCTGGTGCACCACCCGCTGCGGGTAAGGAATATCAATACCGTGCTCGCGGAACGCGGCCAAAACCGCCAGATTGATCTCGGAACGTAAATTCAGCTGCCCCCGGTCCAGGTCGTCCACCCAGTAGCCCAGTGTGAATTCCAGGCCGTCTGCGCCAAAGTTGGACAGCGATGCCGTGGGCGCGGGCTCCGCCAGCACCCGGTTTTGAGCCTGTGCAGCGCCCAGCAACAGCGCCATCACTTGCTGCACATCGCTGTCGTAGCCCACCGACACCACAGTGGTCTGGTGCACACGCGCGTCGGCCAAAGAGAGATTTTCCACCCGCTGCGTGACCAGCATTTCATTGGGAACAATAGACTCGCGGCCAGTATTGGAGCGCACCACCGAGTAACGGGCGTTGATTTGGGTGATCAGCCCTTCAAAGTTTTCCACGCGCACCACATCGCCAATGCGCATGCTACGCTCGGCCAAAATCACAAAGCCACTGACGTAATTGGCAGCCAGCTTTTGCAAGCCCAAGCCAATACCCACGCCCACCGCGCCACCCAACACTGAAAGCGCCGTGAGGTCGATTCCCACGGCCGATAGCGCCAAAATCAGACCTACAAACATCAACAGCGCGCGCGCCGCGTTGCTCAGAGCCTTGCGCAGCGACAACTCGCCTCCGGTTGCATTTTTCAACAGCCGAGTCTCAATCGCCGCTGAAATCCATAGCGTGACGATCAGCACAGCGCCCGCGGTGAGCGTGCCCTCGATCATGGTGCGCACCGACAGCGTACTGCCACCCACTTTCCAAGTAATTTGATCCAACTCATTGAGCACTACAGGTAACAGGCCGCTCACCCACAGAACCACAGCCAGCCAAGCAAACCATGAAATGGTTTGCTCCATCGCACGTGCCCAACGGGCTTCGGCAAAAACCGCTTGCAACACTTTGACCCCGACCCGAATCACCACAAGCGATATCCAGATCGGTATGGCCAGCTTGAACACGGCCACGGGCATGTAACGGTTCAACACGTCTAGCGCGGCGTAGCCCAGGCACAACAACACCGAAGGAAACAACACGCCGTCGATGTCCTTGCGACCAAACCAGATAGAGCGCTGATCGTCATAGCCCAGGCCTTTGCGCAAACCTGCCACCAATGCCCATGCGGTGGCCACGATGACTGCCAAAAGTATTAATTCAACCAACACTGTGGGCTGCATGAAAGCAGTTGCCCAACCAGCAAAGTCGTCAATGGGTTGAGGGGTATTGGTATGTGTCAAAGTTGCCATTTACAAATCCATGAGGGCGCGCACATGCGCCCATACTTCATTCGACATTTTCAGGTAACGTTAAGCCATGGATGTACAACACAAACTTAACGCCATTCGCAATCAGCTTAACACGGTGATTGTTGGCAAAGCCGCCCAAATTCAAGACTGCGTAGCCTGCCTTTTAGCTGGTGGCCACCTGTTGATTGACGACGTGCCTGGTGTGGGGAAAACCACTTTGGCCCATGCTCTCGCACGCACATTCGGCCTGCATTTCTCAAGGGTGCAATTTACCTCTGACCTGATGCCCAGCGACCTGTCGGGCGTATCGATTTACGAGCGTGGCAAAGGGTCCTTTGTATTCCACCCTGGGCCCATTTTTGCGCAGGTGCTACTGGCCGATGAAATCAACCGCGCCAGCCCCAAAACCCAAAGCGCGCTGTTAGAGGCCATGGAAGAAAAGCAGGTCACTATTGAGGGTGAAACCCGCGCCTTGCCGCAGCCATTTTTTGTCATTGCCACCCAAAACCCGCTAGACCAAGTAGGCACTTACGCCCTGCCCGAATCACAGCTAGACCGTTTTTTAATGCGCATATCGCTGGGCTACCCCGACCGCGCCGCCGAACGCGAGCTACTCATGGGCCATGACCGCCGCAGCATGTTGGACGCGCTGCCTAGCCTGCTCGACGCGGCGGAACTCAACACGCTGCAGCAACAGGTGCTAGCCGTGCACGCCGCGGACCCACTGCTGAATTATGTGCAAGATCTGATCGCCGCCACCCGCTCGGGTCATTGGTTTTTGCAGGGCCTGAGCCCGCGCGCCGGCATTGCGCTGGTGCGCGCTGCCAAAGCGCAGGCGCTGCTAAGTGGACGCAACTACGTAGCCCCCGACGACGTACAAACCGTGCTACCCCAAACCATCGCCCACCGTCTGGTGCCTGTGGCCGACGCGGGCCGTGGCGCGGTTGAACAAGTGCGCGCCATGCTACAGGCCGTGCCTTTGCCGTGAAAGCTTACCTGCGACAATGGTTTGAGTCGCGCATCCCGCCGCGCGACACCACCACGCTCACGCAGCGCAGCGTCTATATCGTGCCCAGCCGCGCGGGGTGGATGCTGGCACTCACGCTGCTGGTATTGCTGGTGGGGAGCATCAATTACCAACTCAACTTGGGCTATGTGCTGACCTTTTTGCTGGCGGGCAGTACGCTAGTGGGCATGCATGTGTGCCACGGTACACTGCGCGGAATTACTATGCATTTGATAGCGCCTGACGCACAACACGCGGGGGCTAGCGTACCAATAAGCATACAAATCTCCAGTGACCGGCGCAGTGTGCGCTATGGCATTGGGATGTCGGTGTGGGGCACTAGGCATTGGAGTTGGACCAATGTACCCGCCCAGGGCAGCACCAAAGTCACCGTGAGTTTTCAAGCGCATAAGCGCGGTCTGCACCGCGTGCCCACGCTCACCGCTGAGACGCGCTTTCCACTGGGCACTTTCCGGGTGTGGACCGTGTGGCGGCCTGCGGCGCAGGTACTGATTTACCCCACACCAGAAGCGCACCCACCGCCTCTTCCCATGGGCGAGCCCCGCGCCAGCGGAGCCGCAACCCACCACAAACAAGACACTGGTGAATTTGATGGCGTGCGCCCCTACCGGCGCGGCGACCCTCTAAAAACCGTGGTGTGGAAAAAAGTCACCAAATCCGACCAACTCGTCAGCCGCGACACCCAGCAAGTGCAGCGCTTTGAGTTGTGGCTAGACTTGGAAAAAACTGGCACATCCGGCATCGAGCCTCAGCTGTCTCGCTTGTGCGCCTGGGTGCTGCTGGCCGACCGGCAAGTCGCCCCCTACGGCCTGCGCATAGGCAGCACAGAAATCGCGCCCGCCACGGGCGAGGTGCACAAGCGAGCCTGCCTTCAGGCGCTAGCGCTGTACTGAACGCGTACTGATCCTGATTCCGCAAATAACACCATGGTTCAACGCACCACGTCCACCCCACGCCCCGGCCTTCTGACCCACCTGCACAGCCTACCGCGCGACACCCGGGACACCTTATTTTTGCTGGTGGTGATTGGCTGGATTTTGCTGCCACAAGTAGAACGCCTGCCGCTATGGCTCAGTGCAGTTGCCGGGACCCTATTGGTTTGGCGCGGTTGGATTGCGGTGCAAGGCCGCGGCTTGCCCTCGCGCTGGTGGCTAGTGGTCCTGCTGCTACTGGCTACAGGGCTCACGTTTTGGACCTACCGCACGCTTTTCGGACGCGACGCAGGCGTCACTTTCATAGTGCTGTTACTGGCACTTAAAACGCTGGAAATACGCGCGCAGCGCGATGCCTTTGTGATCTTTTTTCTGAGCTTCTTCACCCTGTTATCGAACTTTTTCTACTCACAAAGCCTGCTGATTGCCGCGTCCATGATGTTGGGGCTGTGGGGGCTACTCACGGCGCTGGTCAACAGCCAAATGCCTGTGGGTCGGCCACCGCTGTGGCTAGCTGCCAAAACAGCCGGTGGCATGGCGCTCTTGGGCACCCCCATCATGGTAGTGTTGTTTGTGCTGTTTCCCCGCATCTCACCGCTGTGGGGAGGGCCGAGCGACGTCATGGCAGGGCGCAGCGGCCTGTCGGCCAGCATGCAAGTCGGTAACATTGCCAGCCTGGCGCTGGACGATGGTATAGCTATGCGCGTTGAGTTTGAGGGCACGCCGCCGCGCCAAAGCGACCTGTATTTTCGGGGGCCCGTGCTCTCCACCTTCGACGGGCAGGAATGGAAGCCGCTGCGCTCGAGCTTTCCAGCACAACTGCAAACCCCCACCAACCTTAATGTGCAGGGCGAGGCCATTCGCTACCGCGTCACACTGGAGCCCAACAACCACCCATGGGTCATGCTGCTAGACGCCAGCCCCAACGCACCCACCCTGCCCGGCTACACCACCAGCATGACCCCCGCGCTGCAGTGGACCACCGACCGCCCCATTACCGACCTGGTGCGCTACCGCGCCGAAAGCTATGTGCGCTTCACCCATGGCCCACTGCGCCAAGGCGTGGGCCTGCAAGACTACCTGGAGTTGCCCCCCGGCTTTAACCCGCGCACCCTACAGTGGGCGGTGGACATGCGCCGCGACCCGCGCTATGCCAATGCGGACGGCGCCACCCTGGTGACTGCACTGATGGAGCGCCTGCGCACCGGTGGCTACACCTACACGCTGGAGCCTGGCGTGTATGGACCCAACACCTCAGACGAATTTTGGTTTGACCGCAAAGAAGGTTTTTGCGAGCACATTGCCTCCAGCTTTGTGTTGATGCTGCGCGCGCTGGATATTCCGGCCCGCATCGTCACCGGCTACCAAGGGGGCGAAATCAATTCAGTGGACGGCTTTTGGACCGTGCGCCAAAGCGATGCCCATGCATGGGCCGAGGTGTGGCTGATCGGCCAGGGCTGGGTAAGGGTAGACCCCACCTCCGCCGTGTCGCCCGGGCGCACTGGCACCGTGCGACGCCTATTGGCCCCACAAAGCGCGATTGCCCAGGCACTGGGCGCTGTCAGCCCCCAATTCACACTTAACCTGCGCGCAAGCTGGGAAGCAATGAACAACCGGTGGAACCAGTGGGTGCTGAACTATACGCAGGCCAAGCAGCTCAACCTGCTGCGCAATATTGGCTTTGAGTCCCCCGACTGGGAAGACCTGAGCACAGTACTGATTGGAATCATCGTGGTGGTGAGCTTGTGTGGGGCGGCCTGGACGCTTTGGGAGCGCCGCCAGCGCGACCCATGGCTCAGGCTGTTACACGACGCAACCCACCAGCTCAGGCGCGCTGGGCTTGGCCTGGCGGATTTACCTACCCAGTCCACGCCACGCCAACTGGCAGCGGCCCTGCCCGCCGCGCATAGCCAAATTGCCGACTGGTTGCTGCGCTTGGAAGCCTGTCGCTATGCGTCTATCAGCACCTCACTGGGTACACTGCGAGCCCAATACCGCCAGCTGGCCTGGCCCAAGCGCAACACACTGAAAAAGCCTGCCACTTGACCACTTTTGTCTCCGTTACCGCTTCCACAATTGCTACATTTTTGATAGCTGCTTACGCAATAGATGCCGGCGCTGCGGGCACAAAACGCTTAAAAAAGTCTGCATCCCAAAAATCCAGTGCCATCGTTACCGATGGCGGGCCCCAATACGCCACCCGCGCTGAGGTGATGGCGCTGGCCGATGACATCGCCCAGCGCCGTAACCTAGATGCCGCGTGGGTACGCAATGCCATTGGACAATCAC
>JBJOLD010000311.1:0-3258 GCA_046045765.1 Pseudomonadota bacterium
GACCAGCAGTCAAACCAACCAGTGCCAAGATAACAATCTTCAAGTTTTTCCATTGACCGAAAGACTCGGACAGAGGCGCCTTGGAAGTCTTGCCTTCAGCCTTCATTTTGGTGAATGCTGGTGATTCATTCATGCTCAAACGGATGTAAACCGAAACCGCCAACAACAGAATGGACACAATGAAAGGAACACGCCAGCCCCAATCTGCGAAAGCAGCTTCACCGATCACGGTGCGGGTACCCAAAATCACCATCAACGACAGGAACAAGCCCAAAGTCGCAGTCGTTTGAATCCACGAAGTGTAAGCGCCACGCTTGCCTTGAGGGGCGTGCTCAGCCACATAGGTAGCTGCACCGCCGTACTCGCCACCCAGTGCCAAGCCTTGCAACATACGCAAAGCAATCAGGATCACAGGGGCAGCAACACCGATAGAGGCGTAGTTAGGTAAAACACCGACGATAAAAGTGGCCAAGCCCATGATCAGAATCGTCACCAAGAAGGTGTATTTACGACCGATCATGTCACCCAAGCGACCAAACACCAATGCGCCGAAAGGACGCACGATGAAACCAGCAGCAAACGCCAGCAAAGCAAAAATGAACGCAGAGCCTTCGTCCAAACCGCTGAAAAACTGCTTGGCAATAATGGCTGCCAAAGAACCGTACAAGTAAAAGTCGTACCACTCAAAAACAGTACCGAGCGAAGAAGCGAAGATAACTTTCTTCTCTTCTGCGGACATCGGGCGTGGGGCTGTAGTTGCCATGCTTGAATCTCCAGTTATAGATAAATATTGACCGACCAACTCGGTCAGTGAGCCGGACTATGGGCACTGGTTCTGACCGGTATCTGACGGCTTTCCGATGACGGTCTTCGTGGTCACCCTCGCCAGCCAATAAAACAAGGGTTAACCCTTGTTTTATTTTTCTTAATATGAAAAAAAGGTGGTTTTTGGCAGTTTTGGGAGAGCTGGTGCTCCTTAGCGATAAGGGAAAGCACCAATATTCCCGACTTAAATATAAGGTCTTTATTAACCCCAAAGATGCAATACAACCGGCAGTAGACGTGGAAAATTCGTCTATGCCCTGCGCAGCCCTTCAATTTACGGGGCGCGCAGTGCCAACGGGAATGATTGTCACGTTATGCCATTGAGGTCCGTCAAACCAAGCGCTTTTTTCCAGGTACGCGCGCAGCATGGGCAGGCCGTCCAGCCCCCAGAAAATCTTGCCGTCGACTTCCAACGCTGGCACCCCAAACACGCCTGCGGCAATAGCAGCTTCGGTGTTGGCCTTGAGTTGCGCTTTGGCTGTTGCATCCGCTGGGCTGCGTTCAGGGGAAAGCGCTTGGGTGATGGCCTCAAGCCGCGCGGCATCGGCCGCGTCAGCACCCCCCGTCCACACATGCCGGAACAGCGTTTCGCACACATAGCGGTTGGGCAAACCCTGCGCATCCGTGGCCACGGCCAAGCGCAACAACCCCAGGGGGTTGAACGGGTGCGCCGCAGGCATATCCATGGCAATCCCCTTGCTGTGGGCTAGCCACTGCACTTGGCGGTAGGTCCAATCACGTTTGGCAGGAATTTCAGCTGGGCCGAGCTGGCCATGGTGCTTGAGCAGTGCGGCGAACAACACTGGCTTGTAGCTGACCGAATAGCTCAGCCCCATTAGCGCCTTGGGTAACTCTTCAAACGCCAGATAGGCGTAGGGCGAAATGAAGTCCAGGTAAAACGTGATGTGTTTCATGCGGCTCGTGTCCGTGCACTAAGTAAAGGCGGTGGGGTGCGTTTGCGCAAGGCGGGTGGACAAGGTGCTCCACAGCACTTTCTTGTCGGCGTCGCCTATGCGGCTCCATTCGCGAATTTCGTCAATCGTGCGAAAGCACCCTTCGCACAAACCGCTCCCCGTGTCCATACGACACACCGATACGCACGGCGAAGGCACATTTTCGGCTGTAGACCTCACGGAGACTGCGCGAGCAGCTAGCGTTTTAATAGCATTTTCGCGCAGCAGAAGATCGTCTTTGCAGGCAGTCTCGGGTACTTCCACCACGTTGGCCACGGGCGCGCCTGTGAGGGTCACCAAGTCTTGCGGATGCAACTGAAACACACCATGCGGGTGGCCCGCTGCCGCCCACACTTGCTCAAAGCGGAACAGGTCGCTGTCGATCAAGGTCACGCCCGGCATGGCGTGGGCCACGGGGCTCACACCGCCAATCGAAAACCCGGTGCGCTCTTTGACAAACGCTGCATTGGCGCGACCCAGTGGCCCCACCAGCGCGGCCACTTTGGCCTCGTCGACCCGGCGGTCGCCGGACGTGATGACCAACACCGCCGCGTCATCCGACAAACGTTTGAAGATGATGCTCTTGGCAATTTGGCCCACGGCCACGCCCAATGCGTCAGCCGCTTGCTGCGCCGTGCGCGCAGCGCCGTCCAGCATCACCGGCGCATGCGGATGGTTTTTGTCTTGCAGGGCAGCGGCTACGCGCTGCACGCCTTCAGGTAGTTCGATCAATTCAGCTCCACACATCAATTTTTAGGGCTTAGCCCAGTCGTTTGGTCAGCAGCGCATTGGCCGCGCGCGAATGCGGCTTGCGGCCTAAAAAGTCGCTAATGAACTTGCCCGCATCTATCAGTTTGTCCAGGTCAATGCCGGTTTCAATGCCCATGCCGTGCAGCATGTAGACCACGTCTTCAGTGGCCACATTGCCCGTGGCACCCTTGGCATACGGGCAACCACCCAGCCCCGCCACCGAGGTGTCAAAGTGCCAAATGCCCATCTCTAAAGTAGCCAGTGTGTTGGCCAGCGCCATGCCATACGTATCGTGAAAATGGCCAGACACCTGGTCGATGGCGTAATGCTTCAGCGTGGCCTCCAGCGCGCGCTGGACTTTGAGCGGCGTGCCAACGCCAATGGTGTCTGCCACCCCCACGTGTTGCACACCGATATCGCGCATCAGCCTCGCCACAAGTTCCACCCGCGCCGGCGCGATGTCGCCCTCATACGGGCACCCCACTGCACATGAGATGGCACCCCGAACTGCAATACCCTGCGCAACGGCGGCCTGCACCACCGGGCGGAAGCGTTCAATACTCTCGGCAATCGAGCAGTTGATGTTCTTTTGGCTGAATGCCTCGCTGGCAGCGCCAAACACCACAATCTCGTCGGGCTTGTTCAATACGGCAGCCTCGAACCCCTTGAGGTTGGGCGTGAGCACCGAGTAGCGCACATCCGCCCGGCGGGCAAGGCCCGCCATGACTTC
>JBJOLD010000351.1:0-2539 GCA_046045765.1 Pseudomonadota bacterium
GATGATTAGTGACGCTGTTTTGTTGCGCCTCACAGCCTTGGTTGATGAACCAACTAATGCTCGCGATTCGCAAGTACGGCGGGACGTATGGACTGCCTACAAAAAAGTGAGAGTAGCTTGGTGCAGCAACACACTCAATGTTTGGCGTGATTGTTTAGAGCCTGACGCCAAGTTGAAAAAAACTACTGGTGTAACCAAGGCTATCGGGTTTGAGTTGGTTGGTACGGAAGTGGTGGAAAATAAAATTTTCGCGTCGCGTTTAACGATGAATGTCCATGAAAAGGTGCACGGTGAACTTGACGACTTTCGTGTGCGCATCAAGTTTTTAGAGAATGTCGAAGACTTGGGCGGTAATGATCTTTTGCGGCCAGAAGTGTTGATTCTTTTGCTTGTTGAGCAATGGACGGCTTCAGGTTTACCTAGTAGCGCTTGGGTACTGGTGAGCGACGCAGTTCAATCCACTTTAATCGGTGCATTGAAAGAAGCCTATAAAAACGGTAATACCTTGTTGGTGAGCAAAGGGGTGCTTCCCAAAATTGATTTGAAAGATAGGGTTAAGTTCCCAGCACGTTCGTCTGGACTTGCAAACACACGTTCCAGTGTGGTGTCCGATTTGGAACAACCTGATGCTGCTGCAGATGCAGTACAAGCCGATGGCGTTACACCTACTCAAGGCATGGGCCAGGCAGCACCCCCGCCATTTTGGCGGCAGTCCGGTGGACTTGGTAGTCTGCAACAAGGCGTGTCAGTTCAAGACGATGGTAGGTTTTTCGGGGCAGCGTCTCCATTGATGCGAGCACGCTCTCGTGCTCAAGGCATGATTGGACAAATCAAGCGTCTATTTGACAATCATGCGGGAGGTGAGTTTGACCGTACTACACATTACACGCCATCGTCTGGCTTGGCACAGGCTATTTCGCCTCAAGTTGTAGCTGCACAGTACGCCTCAGGCGGTACGCTTTATCAGGACTACAGTCCCGCCGGTGTGGCCCGAGTGGCCAAAAATTTGCGTGAAAAAACCGCAGACATTAAGAAGAAAGCTGAAACCAAGGGGGAAAAGGCAACTATTGAAATAGTTGCACTTATGTTTCAGGCAATTCTGGCTGAGGACAGGATTCCACCCGCAATTCGGGTGTGGTTTGCTAGGTTGCAGATGCCGGTACTGCGCGTGGCACTGGAAGATCCGGACTTTTTTGGCACAACCAGTCACCCCGCCCGCTTGCTGATTGATCGCATGGGCTCTTGCGTTATGGGTTTCGATGCAACTGGTGTTCAGGTCACCGTAATGGAGGCGGAGGTTAAACGCATTGTTCAGGTTATCGAGCAGTACCCTGAAACCGGTAAGAAGGTGTACCAAATTGTTTACGATGAGTTTCAAAGGTTTCTCTCCAAATTTTTGACAGAAAAAGGGCCGAACCAGAAAGTGGTTAGTGTTGCCCAGCAAGTTGAACAAAAGGAAACGCTTGCGATTCAGTTCACCATTGAAATGAGAAACATGCTTAAAGACATGCCTGTGCGTGACGAGATTCGTGACTTTCTCTTCAAAGTTTGGGCCGAAGTTCTGGCAGTGTCTGCATTACGAGAGGGTCCCAAGCATGCGGATACGTTAATGCTTAAAAAATCTGCCTCTGATTTAGTTTGGGCAGCAAGTGCCAAGCCTAATCGCATGGACCGTGCTAAGGTGATTCAAGAATTGCCTGATTTGTTGATTCGCTTGCGTTCCGGGATGTCGTTACTTGCCATGCCTCCTGCTGAGCAAGAAGTACAAGTCAAAAAAATCAGCGATACATTAGCTGATGCTTTCTTGTCAAAAACACAAGCTATCCCTCAGGCGAAAATTGATGCGCTCGCGCAGCGGTTAGGCAATTTGGAGGACTTCGTGTCGGAAGACGGACTGGGTGATTTGCCCCTGGATGCGGAGAGTATCGAAATGATGCTGGGCATTGACACGTCTGATATAGATGTGGTGGCCAATGGTGGAACAAAGCCTACTGCTGCCATGGTGGCATGGGCTCAAGAGTTGCAGGTCGGATCGTGGTATACGTTAGGCCATAACGGTAAAGTGGTTCAAGTTCAGTTTGCGTGGCGCAGCGAGCGAAAGCATTTGAATTTATTTGCCAGTGCTGCGGGAAAGAGCTTTTTGATCCAAGGCGGTCGTTTGGCTGCTTACTTACAGGCTGGGTTGCTGTTGCCGCAGGAAGAGGAGGCCTTGACCGTCCGCGCAACGCGTGATGCAATGGCAAAGCTGGAAGCAAATCCTAAGCGGTTGTTAGTCTAATCGCAGATTGCTATTTCCATCTGGGCTGAGAAGGGGGATCGATGTACGAAGCTTCCTGCCAAATCGGTACAAAGTTCGTCCCCTGTTTTTTGCGTATTAGCTCTTAACCAATCGCAAAAATAGCCCGCCAGGTGCCCTAACAACTTTACCGTCTAGTTCTAGTGTCATCAGCTGGACTTGCAGGGTTTCTGTGTTCAAGCCCGTTCTGGTCTGCAGAGTGTCTAAGCTAGTGGGATCAAAGCCCAGTGCTAGGAGTAAGGG
>JBJOLD010000378.1:0-3535 GCA_046045765.1 Pseudomonadota bacterium
CCACTTTCAAGGCTATCTTTTTGCCAAACCGATGGCACCCGACGACGTTGAGAAGTTACTAGCGCTTGATGCCAGCGGATTGTTGTCCTGATGTGGGTGCAAGGCTGCCACCAGGCCAGCAATTTAATCGTTAACACCGACGGCCGCTGAGTAGCGGCCGTATCTTGCGTCAGCCTTAGCCCACTACGACCGCAGCACCGGCACCAATCGGTGCAATCACACCAATGGTGTGCACCGTCTCACCGCTGGCGCGCAAGGTAGCCGCTGTGGCTTCTGCATTGGCTGCATCCACCACCACCACCATGCCGATGCCGTTGTTAAACGTGCGGTTCATCTCAATGTCGTCAATTCCAGCCGTGGCTTGTAGCCAGGCAAACAGCTCGGTCTGCGGCCAGCTGCCTTTGACCAGGTGAGCCGCAGTGCCTTCGGGCAGCACGCGGGGAATGTTTTCCAGCAGGCCGCCGCCGGTGATGTGGGCCAGTGCCTTTATGGGGTGGGTGGCCAGCGCGGCCAGCACGTTTTTCACGTACAGCCGGGTAGGCTCCATGATGGCTTGTTTAAAGGGCTTGCCGTCAAGCGTGGCTGGCACGGTGCCTGCGCTTTCAGCGCGCTCAATGCACTTGCGCACCAAGCTAAAGCCGTTGGAGTGCACGCCTGCAGAGGCCAGGCCCAGCACAACGTCACCGGGTTTGACTTCAGCGCCGTTCAAAATTTTGGATTTCTCCACAGCGCCTACGCAAAAACCGGCCAGGTCGTATTCGCCGGCGGGGTACATGCCGGGCATCTCGGCAGTTTCACCACCGATGAGTGCGCAGCCGCTCAGCTCGCAGCCTTTGGCAATACCGCCTACCACGGCGGCGGCGGTATCCACGTCCAGCTTGCCGCAAGCAAAGTAGTCCAAGAAAAATAGCGGCTCGGCGCCTTGCACCAGCACGTCGTTCACGCTCATGCCCACCAGGTCGATGCCCACGGTGTCGTGCATATTCCATTCAAACGCCAGTTTGAGCTTGGTGCCCACGCCGTCGGTGCCGCTCACCAGCACGGGTTCCTGAAAGCGCTTGGGCACTTCAAACAGGGCACCAAAGCCGCCAATACCGGCCAGCACGCCTTCGCGCATGGTTCTTTTGGCCAGGGGCTTGATGCGCTCCACTAAGGCGTCGCCAGCAACAATATCAACGCCAGCGTCTTTGTACGAAAGGGGGGTGGGGGGGGAGGATTGGGTCATGGAAGATAGAATTTGTCTTGATTTTAGTTCGCGGCCAAACCAGTTCCCTTCATGCAATTCACCTCAGCTCAAAAAACATTCTCTGCGTGGGCATTGATTGCGGTGTTTTGCACCGTTATTTTGTGGCTGTTAGCGCCAGTTTTAGCCCCGTTTGTGGTGGCCTGCGTATTGGCTTATGCACTCACCCCGCTGGTAGATTTGCTTGACCAGTTGGGCCGCGGCCGCATTCCACGTTTGATGGCGGTTGTAGTGGTTGAGTTGCTGTTTGTGCTAGCGCTACTGGCAGTCCTGCTACTTATCGTACCCATTTTGGCCAAAGAGCTGCCGCTAATGCGTGACCAATTGCCCGGCTTGCTGGACAAGCTCGATGCCGCAATCAAACCCCTGATGGCGCAATGGGGTGTGCATGTCACACTGGATATGGCCAACATCAAAGCGTTTGTTACCAAGTACTTGAATGCCAATTTTGAAGATGCGTTTGGTTCACTGCTCACGTCGGTCAAGCTGGGCGGCAGTGTGGCTTTTGCCATCATTGGAAATGCCATTTTGATACCCGTGGTGCTGTTTTATTTGCTAATGGACTGGGACCGTTTTGTGGCCCAAGTGCGTGAATTTGTGCCGCCTCGGTTACGTGCAGGCACCGATAGTTTTATGGCCGAATCCGATGCCGTGTTGGGCCAATACCTGCGCGGGCAGCTGCTGGTGATGCTGATTTTGGCGGTGTTTTACAGCGCAGGCCTGGGACTGTTTGGGCTGGATTTGGCGTTGCCCATTGGCATATTTACCGGCTTGGCGATTTTTGTGCCGTATTTGGGGTTTGGCTTGGGGCTGGTCTTGGCAACGCTGGCCGGGCTGCTGGAGTTTTCGGCGGCCCATGGCGTGAGCTATGCGTTCATCATGGTGGCCGCGGTGTATGGGCTGGGCCAGTTTGTCGAAAGCCTGTTTTTAACGCCGCGCTTGGTGGGCGAGCGCATTGGCTTGCATCCCCTGTCCGTTATTTTTGCTTTGCTGGCATTTGGCCAGCTACTGGGATTTGTGGGCGTGCTTGTGGCCTTGCCGGTAAGTGCAGTGCTGCTGGTGGCCATCCGGCGCATCCGCGCAAGCTACATGGCGAGCCACCTCTACCAAGGCTAGTACCAAGCTAATGCCCATGAAACAAATCGCGCTCGATATTGGCCTGTTCAACGGCCCCAATCTGCAAAATTTTTGCGCTGGCCCCAACGCTGCCGCTTTACAGCACATGGCGCTGTGGGCCAGTGCCTCCGACAACAACCGTTCCCCGGTCCCCACCTATTTTTGGGGCCCCAGCGGCAGTGGCAAAAGCCATTTGCTCAAAGCAGCGCGTGAGGCGCTGCGCGAGCAAGGCGCGTGCGTGGGCTGGATGGACGCCCACAGCATGGTGTTGCCAGAGTTTGACGAACACTGGGCCGCAGTGGTACTGGACGATGTGCACCTGTACACCGCCGAGCAGCAACACACTGCCTTCAACTGGTTTTTGAATGCCCAAACCCACCAGCGCCCAGTGCTGGCTGCGGGAGAAGTGCCGCCGGCAGACTTAAAGCTGCGGGACGACCTGCGCACCCGCCTGGGTTGGGGGCACATTTATGCGTTACAGCTACTCACTGAGCCAGAGCGACGCGGTGTACTACGCCAGGCCGCAGATGCGCGTGGCGTGTTTTTAAGTGACGAGGTGATGGACTTTATGCTCACGCGGTTTTCCCGTGACCTGGGCAGTCTGATGGAGCTGCTAGACCTGTTGGACGGCTACAGCCTGCAAACCCAGCGCCCCATCACCATCCCCCTGATCAAATCTATGATGGACAACGCATGAAGACTCGCATAGCTATGAGCGCCGACGGGCCGTCCCTAGGCGCGAAGGCCCCCTTGGGGGGCAGCGAACCACACGCAGTGGGGAGCGTGGGGACTCGTGTAGCCCTGTTCGATCTGGACCACACCCTGATTCCCATGGATTCGGACTACGCCTGGGGCGAGTTCACAACCGCGCTGGGTTGGACCGATGCCGCAGAGTTTGCACGCCAGAATGACGCGTTTTATGCCCACTACAAGGCCGGCACGCTGGATATTCATGAGTACATCCGTTTTGCCACAGCTGCGGTGCGAAAGCAGGGTGCTACAGAATCGATAGCTGCTCACGCAGGTTTCATGCGGGACGTAGTGCTAAAAGCCATCAAACCCCAGGCTTTAAAGTTGGTGCAAGACCACCAGGCTGCGGGTGACAAGGTCGTGATCGTTACCGCCACCAATGCTTTTGTAACCCGCCCGATTGCCGACGCGTTTGGCGTGCCTGAC
>JBJOLD010000057.1:0-2771 GCA_046045765.1 Pseudomonadota bacterium
CCTGCGGCTATGCCGCCCCAGGTGCCGCAAAGCCCGTGCAGTGGCCACACGCCCAGCACGTCGTCAATCTTCCATTTGTTTTGCGTCAGGGTGAACATCACCACAAAAATGGCACCTGCCACACTGCCCACTACCAGTGCACCCAGCGGGTGCATCAGGTCCGAGCCTGCGCACACCGCCACCAAGCCAGCCAGTGGGCCGTTGTGCACAAATCCAGGGTCGTTTTTACCCATCAGCAGCGCCACCAGCGTGCCGCCCACCATGGCCATGAGCGAGTTCACCGCCACCAGGCCGCTGATTTTGTCCAGCGTCTGCGCACTCATCACGTTGAAGCCAAACCAGCCTACCGTCAGAATCCACGCGCCTAAGGCCAAAAAAGGAATGCTCGATGGTGGATGGGCCGAAATCGCCCCGTCTTTGCGGTAACGGTTGCTGCGCGCGCCAAGCAGAATCACCGCGCCCAGCGCAATCCAGCCACCCACGGCGTGCACCACCACACTGCCGGCAAAGTCATGAAACTCTTCGCCCGTAGTGGCCTTGATCCAGGCCTGCACACCAAAGTGCTGGTTCCAGGCAATGCCTTCAAAGAACGGGTAAACAAAACCGACGATCACCGCTGTGGCAATCAGCTGCGGCCAGAACTTGGCGCGCTCGGCAATGCCGCCCGAGATGATGGCCGGAATGGCAGCGGCAAAGGTCAGCAAAAAGAAGAACTTCACCAGCTCGTAGCCGTTCTTGGCGGCCAGCTGCTCTGCGCCCACAAAAAAAGTAGTGCCATAGGCTACCGTGTAGCCCACTACGAAATACACCACCGTGGAGACCGAGAAGTCCACCAAAATTTTGACCAGCGCATTGACCTGGTTCTTACGGCGCACCGTACCCAGCTCCAGAAATGCAAAACCCGCGTGCATGGCAAGCACCATGACCGCGCCCAACAAGATGAACAAGGCATCTGCGCCCTGTTTTAGTGCTTCCATGAACGACCTCTCGAGAATAAATGATTTAAATTGGTGCATAAACGCCAGTTTTGCGTTTATGCACCAAAAACAAGCAAAATTTGCGCCAATGTGTCCAAATGGGTGCGTTCCAACACTGCGGCATGCGTGGGGCTGGTGCTGCAGCGGCTACTTCGGCTTTGGGAACGCACGTGGACTTGATGGCGCGTGCCCGTCCCAAGGTTGGCAAAAACCTTGGCATTTTTGTTGGAAAAATTCCACTAAAAGTAATACGGATCAGGCACTTACGAGCATGTTCACGTTGGCAGAAATGTTTGCACGGATGTGCCGATTGCCAGGGTTGGTAGAATTGTTAAGCGCCAATTTGCTCCAGCTTGCGGGCGCTCTACAAATGCAGCTAAAGACGGATCGACACCAGCACCCGGCCTCGTTTTTTGCGAAGCCGGGTTTTTATTGGGTTTTGGGTGCTGGTAAGACGGGTTTGCAATGAGTTTGATAGCCACCGCACAAAGCATGCACTTCGACGCGGCTCTGCCTTTGCAGAGCGGTGCGTCCATTCGCGACTACGCCTTGAGTTACGAGACCTACGGCACTTTGAACGCCGAGCGCTCCAACGCTGTGTTGATTTGCCACGCGCTCAACGCCTCGCACCACGTGGCCGGCGTGTACGCGGGCCAGGACAAGAGCGAGGGCTGGTGGGACAACATGATTGGCCCCGGCAAGCCGGTAGACACCAACCGTTTTTTTGTGATTGGCGTGAACAACCTGGGCTCTTGCTTTGGCTCGACCGGGCCTATGCACGTGAACCCGGACTCTGCTTCGGGCCAGGTCTATGGCGCTGACTTTCCGGTGGTGACGGTGGAAGACTGGGTGGACGCACAAGCACGACTGCTGGATGCCTTGGGCATAGTCAAACTGGCCGCGGTTATGGGCGGCAGCTTGGGCGGCATGCAGGCCTTGAGTTGGACGCTGCGTTACCCCGAGCGCGTGGCCCACGCGGTAGTGGTGGCCAGCGCGCCCAACCTCACGGCCGAGAACATAGCCTTCAACGAAGTGGCGCGCCGCGCCATCGTGACCGACCCTGACTTTCATGGTGGGCATTTTTACCAGCATGGCGTCATTCCCAAACGCGGCCTGCGCATCGCCCGCATGATTGGGCACATCACGTATTTGAGCGACGATGTGATGAACGAGAAGTTCGGACGCAAGCTGAGAGACGCGGTGGCCGCGACCTTGAGCGCCGCTGGACAGACCCGAGGCGCGAGGGAGCCATTGGGGGCCTATAAGTACAGCACGCAAGACGTGGAGTTTCAAATCGAGAGCTACCTGCGCTACCAGGGCGACAAATTTGCCGAGTACTTTGACGCCAACACCTACTTGCTGATCACCCGCGCGCTGGACTACTTTGACCCCGCGCGCCACTTTGGCGGCGACCTGAGCCAGGCGCTGGCAGCGGCGCAGTGCAAGTTTTTACTGGTGAGCTTTACCACCGACTGGCGCTTCAGCCCCAAACGCAGCCGCGAGATTGTTAAAGCCTTGCTCGACAACAAGCGCGATGTGAGCTATGCCGAGATTGACGCACCCCACGGACATGATGCCTTTTTGCTCGATGACACCCGCTACATGGGCGTAGTCAGCTCTTATTTTAATAGCATTTCTAAAAGTTTGGAGGCATCCAAATGAGCACCACGGCTATTCAACAAGCCCTTGCCGAACTGGTGCCCATGGGCGCCCGCGTGCTTGACTTGGGCTGCGGCGACGGCGCCATGCTGGAGCACCTGCAACGCACCCGGGGCTGCACTGGCTACGGCGTGG
>JBJOLD010000075.1:0-2552 GCA_046045765.1 Pseudomonadota bacterium
CGGTTGCGCGATTTCGTCCGGTGCGTTCGGATCGATGAAGCCGACAATGATGTCGACGAGGCGCATCTGCCCGCCCTTGAAGGTTTCGTAGTGGCGCAGCAGCAGATCGTAGGTGCCCGGATAGTTCGCGAGCGAAATCTTGACCGCTTCCAGGCCTTCTTCGATGCGCTTGGCGATGCGGATTTCGCCTTCACGGGTCAGCAATTCCACGGTGCCCATTTCGCGCATGTACATGCGCACGGGGTCGGTGGTGCGGCCAAACTCACTGTCCACGGTGGTGACGGCGGCTTCGGCCTCTTCTTCGGCTTCCTCTTCGCTGGTCAGCGAGCTGGTGATGTTGTCGGCAAACAGGGTTTCCGCATCGGGCGTGCTCTCGTACACCGCCACGCTCATGTCGTTGAGCAAGGAGAACACCACTTCCAGTGTTTCGGCATCCACCAATTTGTCGGGCAAGTGATCCTTGATCTCGGGGTGGGTCAGATAACCGCGTGTTTTGCCCAGTTTGATCAGTGCCTTCAAGCGCTGGCGGCGCTTGGCCAAATCTTCTTCTGACAAGACGGTGTCGTCTAGGCCAAACTCTTTCATCAAGGCGCGTTCTTTGGCCTTGCTGATTTTCATGCGCAGGGGTTTGACCTTCTCACCTGTGGCTGAGACCGTGGCCGTGGCTGCTTCGGGCTCGCCTACCAAGTCGGCTTCGATGTCTGACATGTCTATGTCTTCAGAGGGAGCCGCCTCGCTGGGTTTTGGCTTGCGGCCACGCTTGGCGCCTACCTTGGCTGGGGCGCCAGACTCTTCTACCGCAGCAGCAGCCTTGGCTGGGCGGCCTGCTTTCTTTTTGGCAGGTGCTTGTGCAGCGGCGTCGGCTGCAGCTAAGAAAGCATCGGCAGCTTCCTTTAATAGGGTGGCTTTGGATTTTGGGGCAATGGCTTTGGATGCGGGCACGGCAGGAGCTTTCTATTCGGTCTAGGGGCAGACTTGGCGGCGGACAGGAAATCACAATTTCCCAAGGCAAGATGTGCGGGCGAACATTTGGAGTGCAGTCCTTGCGGTAAGGTGGCCGGGTGTGAACAGTGTCAACGTTTGGCCTAGCCCGGAGGTGCTGCTGTCGCTCTTGCCGAATCAGCCTTGGATTATACCGTCGCTTTGGGTTTTCTCCAGCTGCGCCATCAATTGCACCCGGCGAATGCGCAGCTCTTGGTAGCGTTTTAAAGCAGTGGGATCGGCCTTGGAAGCTTCTATGGCCTCGGTTTCTTGCGCCTTGATGCGGTCTACCAGCATCCGGTTGAGCAAGTCGCGCAGTTCGGGTGCTGACTCTGCCAATGGCTCGGTGGGTATGACTGGGCCGGACATCAGGCGCAGCGCCAGTTCCTCTTCGCTGCTGCCTGCCAGAGAGTCCATCATGCTTTCGCGCAGTACTTCCCACTGCAGCGCACCGTGGTCGTGGAGCTGGCTCTCGAGCCACACAAACAGGGGGCCGTGGGCATCTGGTAACTCACACAGCATAGCGTGGTCTTCACTGGATAGCGTTTCCCACAGCGCCGCGTGGCCCAGCAGAATACGCACAGCGTGGTCTGCTTTTGTGGCTGGGCGCATGCGCCCTGTGGGACGATAAGGGGTAGACCTAAAACTGCCTTCGTGCCGCGTAAATCCGCCGGACTTGTTTTTCCAGGTGTTGTCGCCACGTGATTTGCCAGCGGTTGCGGCTGGTGGAATCCACAACTCGGTGAGTTCGCGGGTGGTGAGCTGCACCAAGGTGGCAATTTCTGACAGCAACTGCAGCTTGAGTGCACCGTCGGGCAGCAGCGACCACAGCGGCTTGGCATTACTAGAAAGGCGAGCGCGGCCCTCTGCGGAGTTCAAGTCGCAGCCTTCTCGTGCGGACTCAATCAAAAAGCGGCTGAGCGGGGTGGCCTCAGAGACATAGCGGGCAAACGCATCTTTACCATTGGCGCGGATAAAACTGTCCGGGTCATGCTCCTGCGGCAAGAACAAAAACTTGATGTTGCGCACGTCGGTGGCAAACGCCAGCGATGCATCCAGCGCTTTGCGTGCCGCGCGTCGGCCAGCGCCATCGCCATCAAAGCTGAACACCACAGAGTCGGTGAAGCGAAACAGCTTTTGCACATGGTCGTTGGTGCAGGCGGTGCCCAGCGTGGCCACCGCATTGGGGAAGCCCAGCTGCGCTAGGGCCACCACGTCCATATAACCTTCAGTGACCAGTGCATAACCGTGGTCACGCAAGGCGTTGCGGGCTTCAAACAGGCCGTATAACTCGCGGCCTTTGCTGAACACCGGGGTTTCGGGCGAATTCAGGTACTTGGGCTTCTCGTCGCCCAGCACCCTGCCACCAAAGCCTATGCATTCGCCCTTGATGTTACGTATGGGAAACATCACCCGGTCGCGGAAACGGTCGTAGCGTTTTTCTTCTTCGCCGTTCTCAGCCTCGTGCAAGATGACCAAGCCGCTTTCTACCAACATCGGGTCGTCGTACTCGGGGAAGATGCTGGCCAAACTGCGCCAGCCCTCGGGCGCGTAGCCCAAGCCAAATTGCT
>JBJOLD010000339.1:0-3835 GCA_046045765.1 Pseudomonadota bacterium
GAATTGAAACTGGCTCCAGCCATCGTTAAAGCCGTGCTGGAACAAGGCTATGAAACGCCCACCGCCATCCAGGCGCAGGCTATTCCCCTGGTCCTGGAAGGCAACGACCTGCTCGGTGGCGCCCAGACCGGCACCGGCAAAACCGCAGCATTCACTCTGCCCTTGTTGCACCGCCTCTCGATGAGCCGCAGCGCTCAAAACAAATTTGGCGGCACTGGTATCCGCGCACTGGTGCTCACCCCCACCCGCGAATTGGCTGCCCAGGTGGAAGAGTCGGTCCGCACCTACGGCAAATACCTGCAACTCAGCTCCACCGTGATTTTTGGCGGTGTGGGCATGAACCCCCAAATCTCCAAGCTCAAAAAAGGCGTGGACATTTTGGTTGCCACTCCTGGCCGTCTGTTGGACCTGCAACAGCAAGGCATGCTTGACTTGGGTCAAGTGCAAATGCTGATTCTGGACGAAGCCGACCGCATGCTGGACATGGGCTTTATCCATGACGTGAAGAAGGTACTGGCCTTGGTGCCCAAAGAAAAGCAAAGCCTGCTGTTCTCCGCAACCTTCAGCGACGAGATCCGCGAGCTGGCCAACAACCTGCTCAAAAACCCACAGAGCGTGCAAGTCACACCGCGCAACACCACGGTGCAGCGCATCACCCAGGTAATTCATCCGGTAGGCCGTGGCAAGAAAAAGGCCCTGTTGGCCCACATCATCAACGAGCAAAATTGGAGCCAGGTGCTAGTGTTCACCCGCACCAAGTTTGGCGCCAACAACGTGGCCGAATTTCTGGAAAAGAACGGCATCAGCGCCATGGCGCTGCACGGCAACAAGAGCCAGGCCGCCCGTACTCAAGCTTTGGCTGGTTTCAAAAGCGGTGACGTGCGCGCACTGGTCGCCACCGACATCGCAGCGCGCGGCATTGACATTGATGATCTGCCGCACGTGGTGAACTACGAAATTCCGAATGTGAGCGAAGACTATGTGCACCGCATTGGCCGCACTGGCCGCGCTGGTGCCGATGGCGCAGCGGTGAATTTGGTGTGCCTGGATGAAGAAGGCTTCATGCAAGACATCGAGCGCTTCACCAAGCAGAAGATTGAAGTCAAGGTGGTAGAAGGCTTTGGCCCCGAGCCGGGCGAAAAAGGTGAACCTATTGCCATGGGCCGCCAAACCATCTGGGGTGGCGCAGGCAAGCCACCAAGCCGCGATGTGATGCAAGCGGCCGCCAAAGCGGCACGTACCGAAATGCTGCAACGCGTTCGCGAAAGCAAGACAGGCCAAGGTGCCCGTGGTGGTAACGGCGGTGGCAATGGCGGCGGTGGACGTTCTGCGTCCAACGGCGGCGGTAACCGTGGTGGTAACGGTACTGGTAACGCTGGCGGACAGGGCCCACGCAGCCAAAGTGCCGACCGTGCAGATCGCGCACCGCGCGAAGACCGCAGCGGCGAGTTCCAGCCGCCAAGCAACCGGGCCAATGCCCACGCGCCACGCCCACCTCAGGGCCAGGGCCGCGGTCGCGGCATGGGACAACCTGCCGGATTTTCCAGCGAGCCGCGCGCACCTCGCACACCTGCAGGCCAGCCCGACCCGATGCGCACCAGCGTCGATATGATGGCCGATCGCGGCGCTCGACGCGGCAACTTTGGCGGTGGTAACCGCGGTGGTAACGGAGGCAGCAATGGTGGTGGCAACGGCGGCGGATACGGTGGCGGTGGTGGCGGACGCTCGGGTGGCTTTGGTGGCGGGGGCAACGGGTCTCGTGGGCCAGGCGGTTCTCGCGGCTCTTTTAGCCGATAACACCTACACACAAGTCCACACCTTGGGGCGGCGCACGCTGACCCAGGTGCACTCCAAGCTCACGCAGCATGTGGTGGACTTTGCGGCACCCGCTCCATGGGCGAATCTGCCACATATTGATGACTGCTTCATCGCGCTGGGCACCACTATCAAAGTGGCAGGCAGCCAAGCGGCCTTCAAAGCCATAGATTTTGAAGCTGTTATGGCTGTAGCCCTTGTGGGGCGTGCACAAGGCGCTACAAAATTAGGAGTTGTCAGTGCCATGGGGGCAGACCCCAAGTCCTCTATTTTCTACAACCAGGTAAAGGGCGAGATGGAAAATGCCGTCGCCCAAATCGGTTTTAAGACCCTTGTACTAGTACGCCCCGCAATGCTGGCAGGCGACCGCGAAGCACTGAATCAGCCTGTACGATCCGGCGAGCGCATTGGCTTGCTGGTCACCCAGCTTTTACGCCCCCTTATTCCCGCCAATTACCAGTCGGTAAAAGCACAAGACGTGGCTGTAGCGCTGATACGCGCAGTCAAAACATCCAAACCCGGCACCACATGTTTATTGTCTGGCGCACTGCAAGGTGCAGCCGCAACCCACTGAAATTAGCGGGCGGCTTCCAGAAATTCGACGGTTAGTCGCCTGGCAGCGTCTGTCGCAGCCTGGCTAGGTGCCATGGTATGGCCAAGGACTTGGCGCGTTGATAGCCTGCGACCCCGAGATGTCCATTGGTCAAACCCGTGGTGGGCGCCTGCCATGATCTCCATTTGCACCTTGGGTGGTGTCCTCTGCCCTTCCACCACCACGCGGCACTGCGATACGGGCGTCCAGTCGTCCAGCTCTGCTCCAATAATCAGCGCCGGAGCATAGAACGCGGGGCTGACATGACGCTCGGTCACCGCTTTGAAGATGCCGATGCAGCCCGGATACACGGCGACTCCATTTTTCACACGCGCCGATTCCGGCGTAGCAAACTGCCCCAGACGCCGCTCTAGCAGTGCTTCCAGCACATGGGTACCGCCCCAGGAAAATCCCAAAACGTGAATGCGGTCGTGGTCTACACGGGGATGGTTTGCCAGAAAGGCAATGGCACCGTAGACGTCGCGCATGCGCTCATCCAGCGGTATGGGCTCCCGATCACAGGCAGACACTAGGTCGCGGGAGCCCAGTAGATCAGGAACCAACGTGGCAAAACCACGTTGACCCAGAAAATTCGGCCAATCGGTCGTGACGTTGTCATCCAACCCACCGCACGCCTGCAACACAATCACCACTGGAAAAAGTTTTTCACCGACCGATTCACCGGCTGGAATCGTCAGGCGCGCCTTGACGCTGGTAAACGGCTGGCCGTTATAGGGCGCATTTTGAAAAGTGACTTGCGTCGATTCAACCGCATAGCTGTTACCAGCCCCCAGCGCTGCCAACAACATTGCAATGATGGGATTCCAAACACGGCACATTAAGACTCCCCAAACTTCGAACGAATTGACTACCCGCGCACAAACAACGTAATCAGCGGATCAGGCCCCACCTGACGGCTCCAGTGGCCGTGCACTGCTGGGTCAAACGTGGCGCCTTGCGGCAGTAGGTCTGCCGAATAGAAGTGCTGCCCAGGCCCAAACACGCGGGAATCACCCTGCACGCCAATTTCCATCTGACCTTGCAAAATAAAGCACCACTGGGTGTGCCCCGAGCAATGAAACTGGCTGCGAAAACCCACAGGGCTGGTGCGCAACTGGTAGCCACCGCTGGCAAACACTTCAGACAGCATGGACTGCGGCGTACCGTGGTTCAGCGCGATAGCCTCCTCGCGAAACTTGGCGCGGCCATCGATGTCGGTGAATAAAACAGTTTGTGTGAAGGTAGTCATGCGCGCAAGCTTACACCGACGCCCAATGCGACAAGCGGCGCGGCCAACCAGGGCGACCAAACCAGGCACCGCCCGCAATGGCATAGGCATTCACCACGCCGTACACCACCATGGCCGCCGCCTGTGAGGCAAACACCACGCCCAAATCGCCACCCCAATGCAGCGCGAGCATGCCGCCC
>JBJOLD010000359.1:0-13520 GCA_046045765.1 Pseudomonadota bacterium
AGACAGGTGCGGCCAATGACCCGCTGACGCAACAAATAGAGTCAGGTCTTAAAGAAGCCCGCCAATTGGCAGGGCTCCCTCCGGTAGCAGCCGAAGACGTGGCGGTAATACCTTCGGTTGCCAGTGTCAGCGGTACGGTTAGCCTATCTGGTGCCTTGGCGCAACAAGCGCAACCCGAGGACACCGTGTTTGTATTCGCGCGCGCAGCGCAGGGTGCGCGTATGCCCTTGGCCATCTTGCGCAAGCAGGTCAAAGACCTTCCGCTGCAATTCACGCTAGACGACAGTTTGGCTATGTCGCCGGCGAATGCGCTGTCCGGCGCCAAGCAGGTGATCGTGGGCGCGCGCATCAGCAAGAGTGGAAACGCTATGCCACAGCCTGGCGACCTGCTGGGGCAAAGCGCGTCAGTAGCTGTGGGTAGCAGTGGGCTAAAAATCGACATCAAAGATGTGGTCAAGCCCTGAGCGCGTCGTTGGCAATGAATTACCTGTACCTTTATGTGGCGGTGTTTGCGGTTGTGGTTGTCCTGTACATGCGCAGGCAATCCCGCATACACACAACTGACGCTGCAGAGCTCAATTTGGCAATTCAAAGTGGGCTAACTGAGCCGCCATCGCTGCATCCTGTTGTGGACCCAACCAAGTGCATTGGTTCAGGCTCCTGTACCAAAGCCTGCCCGGAAAATGCCCTGGGTATGGTCAATGGCAAGGCTGTTCTAAAAAATGCAGCTCACTGCATTGGGCATGGAGCGTGTTTGGCAGCGTGCCCCTTCGATGCCATTAAGCTGGTGTTTGGAACTGAAAAGCGCGGCGTCGATATTCCCCATGTCAGCCCTACATTTGAATCTAACGTGCCGGGAATTTATATTGCTGGCGAACTCGGTGGCATGGGGTTGATTCGCAAGGCTGCCGAACAGGGGCGCCAAGCCATTGCCTCGATACGCAAAAAGACAGGTGGTCGGGGCGAGTATGACGTCGTTATCGTGGGATGTGGTCCAGCCGGATTGTCGGCAGGACTCTCGTCGATACACCACACATTGAAATACAAGCTCCTCGAACAAGAGGACTCATTGGGGGGTGCGGTTTACCACTATCCGCGCCAAAAAATTGCCATGACCGCACCGGTGGACTTGGACATTATTGGAAAAGTCAAATTTGGCGAAATACAAAAAGAAAAGCTGCTTGAGTTTTGGCTTGACGTGGTAAAAAAGACGGGGCTTGAGATTGCATTTCGTGAGCGCATGGAAGCCGTTGAGCGCGTTGACGGAGCTTTTGTAGTCAGGACCAATAAAGGAACTTACACCGCGCGCCATGTATTGCTGACCATGGGACGACGTGGAACGCCAAGAAAGCTGGAAGTGCCAGGTGAAGAGTCATCCAAAGTGACCTACCGTTTGATTGATCCTGAGCAGTACCAAGGGCAGGCAGTTTTGATTGTGGGCGGTGGAGACAGTGCGCTGGAGGCCGCTATCGCGGTGTCTGAGCAAGCTGACACGAGCGTCATCCTGTCTTATCGAAGTGCTGCGTTTTCGCGAGTAAAGCAAAAAAACAGAATACGTCTGGAGCAACAAGAAAAAGCTGGGCGCCTTCGTGTACTGCTCAATTCCACGGTGGAGGCGATTCATCCACAGTATGTCGACATTGCGCATGAAGGCGTTAGCCAGCGTTACCCCAATGATGCGGTGATTGTTTGTGCCGGGGGGCTGCTCCCTACCCCGCTACTACAAAAAATTGGCATTGAATTCGCAACCAAGTTTGGCAGCGCCTAATGTGCCGCTGTGGGCCACTGATTTAGCGAGCCCCACTAGCCGTGCAGGTTGTCGTTGCGCGCAATGTCGAGTAGGTGGTTGACTTCCACCGCATGCTCGCGACAGTTACGCTCATGCCAGCGCTTGATCACCCACATAAAGCCTGCCACCACCACGCCAAAAATGGTGATCGCACCAAAAGCCGACAAACCCATGCCGGTGGACAAGGCGTAAAAGCCACCCAGGCCCAAGATACAAGCCTGCTCATTAAAGTTTTGCACCGCAATGGACCGGCCTGCACCCATCAGGTTGTGCCCACGGTGCTGCAGCAGCGCGTTCATAGGCACCACCAAAAAGCCGCCTAAGCCGCCCAAAAGCACCAAAAATGGCGCTGCCAGCCATACGTTGTCAATAAAGTTCAACAGAATCACCAGCACACCCATGCCAATTCCCAATGGCATTACATTGGTGGCCTGGTCTAGGCGCATGCGCAATGACGCGGCAACCGCCCCTACTGCAGTACCTATTGCGACTACGCCCACCAATGCAGAGGCCTGCGTGACGCTGTAGCCCAAGGCCGCAGCCGCCCATGCCAGCACGATATAGCGCAAATTACCGCTCACCCCCCAAAACAAGGTCGTGGTAGCCAATGAAATTTGTCCCAGGCGGTCACGCCACAAGCGGGTGTTGCAGTGCCAGAAATCTGGCAGCAGGGTGACTAAATTGTTTGGCAGCGCGCGCATGGGCACCCCAGTGAGTGGGATGCGGGTGTTAAACCATGCTGCTGCCATGTACACAAATATCAAAATACTAATGGCCGCTTCAGGGGCGGTATCGATGCTGGTGTCAATCAACGGAAAGTCAAACGACAACAGCTTGGCCGACATTGCCGGCCCAATAAGTTGACCGCCCAGAAGCACACCCAAAATGATGGACGCAATGGTGAGCCCTTCGATCCAGCCATTGGCTTTGACAAGCTGAGAAGATGGCAGTAGTTCCGTCAAGATGCCATATTTGGCAGGTGAATACGCTGCAGCGCCAAGGCCAACGATGGCGTAGGACATCAGCGGATGCGTGCCAAACAGCATCATCAGGCAGCCTACGACTTTGATGGAATTGCTCACCAGCATGACTTTGCCCTTGGGGTAGGCATCCGCAAACGCCCCCACAAACGGTGCCAGTACCACGTAAAACAGCGCAAACATCGGCACTAGTGCGGCCTGTTGCCATTCGGGGGCGCCGCCGCTGCGCAGAAGCTGAACTGCAGCTACAAACAATGCGTTGTCGGCCAGCGAGCTGAAAAACTGCGCTGACATGATGGTGTAAAAGCCGCGTTTCATGTGTCGGTGGGGCGGGCATTAGTGCAACTAATGCTGTGGGTATTGTTATGTGTCTCCAAACGTGCTGCGGTTATAGCATGGTCGGCGGTGTCAGAATCTGGCATCTGCAATTTGGTTCATGTTCGTCCTACTATGCCTCGCCCCATTCAAGCCACTATTCACGCGCAAGCTTTGGCCAACAACTTGGCTGTCGCCAGACGCTTTGCACCCGACGCGCGATTGTGGGCAGTGGTCAAAGCCAATGCCTATGGCCACGGCATAGAGCGTGCGTTTGAGGGCTTACGTGGGGCCGACGGCTTTGCGCTCTTGGACTTGACCGAGGCTCAACGGGTGCGTGCTCTGGGTTGGCGAGGCCCGATTTTGTTACTGGAGGGGGCGTTCGAGCTGCGCGACTTGGAGCTGTGCTCGCGTTTAGACCTGTGGCACACCGTGCATTGCGAAGAGCAGATCGACATGCTTGCTGCTCACAAAACCAACGTACCTCAGCGGATTTTTTTGAAGATGAACTCCGGCATGAACCGGTTGGGTTTGGCGCCGCACCAATACCGGTCGGCCTGGACCCGCTTGAACGCTTTGCCGCAGGTGGACGAAATATCGCTTATGACCCACTTTAGCGATGCCGATGGCCCCAAGGGCATTGCAGCCCAAATGGCCACCTTCAACCACTTTGCAGGCGACTTGCCCGGTGAGCGTTCCTTGAGTAACAGTGCTGCCACTCTGCGCCATGCTGACGCCGTGATGGCGTCTGACTGGGTGCGTCCGGGTATTGCCGTGTACGGCAGTGCGCCAGATTTCCCCGAACATTCTGCTGCCCATTGGTGCCTGCAACCTACGATGACACTTGCTGCAAAATTAATAGCTGCTTACGCAATACCGACGGGGGCTAGCGTGGGATATGGTTCAAACTTTGTAGCCCCACAGGCTATGCGCATTGGTGTGGTTGCATGTGGCTATGCCGACGGGTACCCCCGCAGCTGCCCTACCGGCACGCCTGTGCTGGTAGACGGTGTGCGCACCCGTACATTGGGGCGCGTCAGCATGGATATGTTGGCGGTAGACCTGGGGCCTGTACCTCAAGCGCAAACGGGTAGTGTGGCCACCCTGTGGGGTGTTGCCGCCAACGGCGCAGTGCTGTCGATTGACGAAGTGGCCCACAAAGCTGGCACAGTAGGCTATGAATTGATGTGTGGTTTGGCGCAGCGGGTTCCGGTGCAATGAAATAAGTCTCCTTTCCCATCAACCTTGTGGCACCAACGGCTGTGCACAGTTGGTCGATGACATGGCTGTTAATGTATACAGTATGATTGTGCGATGGCCAAAGACAAAACCATCTATACCTGCGTTGACTGCGGCGGCACCAGCCCCAAATGGCTGGGCAAATGCCCGCACTGCAACGCTTGGAACACGCTGATTGAATCCGTGGCGCATGCCGAGCCGGCGGTAAAAAACCGCTTTGCCTCGCTGGCAAAAACGGCTGAAGTCACCGTGCTCAGCGACATTGAAGCGTCGGACGTAGACCGTACGCCCACGGGTCATGAAGAGCTAGACCGCGTTCTGGGCGGCGGTATTGTGGAGGGCGGTGTGGTGCTCATCGGTGGCGACCCGGGCATTGGTAAGTCCACGCTGCTGCTGCAGGCGCTGGATTCGCTACAGCGCAGCGGCAAAAGTACGCTGTATGTCACTGGCGAAGAAAGTGGAGCGCAAGTTGCCTTGCGCTCACGTCGCCTGGGGCTGGACCACAGCCAGGTCAAAGTGCTGGCCGAAATTCAGCTAGAAAAAATAATCGCTACCCTGGATGCCAACCGGCCCGACGTGGCTGTGATTGACTCAATTCAAACCGTGTATTCCGATCAGCTCACCAGCGCACCAGGCTCGGTAGCGCAGGTGCGTGAGTGCGCCGCCCACCTGACCCGTGCCGCCAAAAGCAGCGGCGTGTGCATCGTGCTGGTAGGCCATGTGACCAAAGAAGGCGCATTGGCAGGGCCCCGGGTGCTGGAGCACATGGTGGACACCGTGCTGTACTTTGAAGGCGACACGCACAGCCAGTTTCGCTTGGTGCGGGCGATTAAAAACCGGTTTGGTGCAGTCAACGAGATTGGCGTGTTTGCAATGACCGAAAAAGGTCTTAAAGGCGTGAGCAACCCCAGTGCTATTTTCTTGAGTCAGCACGCTGAGCCGGTGCCGGGCAGCTGCGTGATGGTCACCCTGGAGGGTACCCGCCCCATGCTGGTGGAGATTCAGGCGCTGGTGGACAGTGGTGGCCCTTCTCCAAGACGCCTGTCCGTGGGCTTGGACAAAGACCGCTTGGCCATGCTGCTGGCGGTGTTGCACCGCCATGCGGGCGTGGCGTGCATGGACCAAGATGTATTCATCAACGCCGTGGGCGGCGTACGCATAGGCGAGCCAGCCGCAGATCTGGCGGTCATGCTGGCCATTACGTCGTCTTTGCGCGGCAAGCCACTGCCAAAGGGCTTTTTGGCGTTTGGCGAAGTGGGGCTGGCTGGCGAGGTGCGCCCCGCACCGCGCGGCCAGGAGCGACTCAAAGAAGCCGCCAAGCTCGGGTTTACCGTAGCGGTGGTGCCCAAGGCCAACGCGCCCAAGAAACCCATTGAAGGATTGACCATTCATGCCGTCGAGCGCGTTGAGCAGGCCATGGAGGTCGTGCGCTCCTTGGGATAAATGTGGGGTCCGTATTGGATTGCTTGGCTTGATGGGGTGTTAAGAGCTACTTAATCTGGAGTGCCTACCATGGCAATTCATGGAGGTGCTATGGTCATTTTGAAATCTGGACTGAAGGCTTATGCCCGCGTTTGCGCAGTGTCGTTGGGCGGCATACTTTTGACCGTCTGTGCGCACGCAGCAACCCCGGCCGAGCTTTTGGCGGGCTTTGTGGCCCAGTCAGGGCAAGCAGCTCAGCCTGCGCGAGGGCAGGATTTTTTCACCAACAAGCATGGAAAAGACTGGAGCTGCGCCAGTTGCCATACGGTCACGCCTACCGGTGAGGGTAAACACGCCAGCACCGGCAAAGTAATTAGCGCCATGGCACCCGCGTTTAACCCCGAGCGCTTCACCGAATTAGCCAAGTCAGAAAAATGGTTTCGCCGTAATTGCAACGATGTGGTGGGCCGTGAATGCACCGCCACAGAAAAAGCCGACGTATTGGCGTGGTTGCTCAGTTTGAAGCGTTAACGCCAAGAAATATATGAAAATAAGTGCTACAGCCCCCGTCCGTGTTGCGCAAGCAGCTACCAAATTAATAGCAAATTTAGAGGGCAAAGTCACAGTCTGCATGGCAGCTTTTGTGTTTTCCAGCTCGCTTGCCTATGCTGAGTCGGAAGGCGGTTCGCGAGTCCCTCCGCTTCCCAAGTACGCACAAGAATGCGCTGCTTGCCACGTGGCCTATCCCGTTGGATTACTGCCTGCGGCATCCTGGCAGCGCGTGATGGGAGGACTTAATAAACATTTCGGCACTGACGCGTCGTTAGACGATGCCAGCGTGCGTGAAATCAGCAATTGGCTCAAAGCCAATGCGGGCACTTCTAAGCGTGCGAGTGAAGAGCCTCCTCACGACCGAATTACCCAGTCTGCTTGGTTTTTGCGCAAACACCGTGATGGTGAGGTGCCTGCCAACGTATGGAAGCGGGCCTCGGTGGGTAGCCCCTCTAACTGCGTGGCTTGTCACACTAATGCTGCAAAAGGCAATTTCAACGAACACGAAGTGCGCATACCCAAATGATCTCGTCCTTACCAAGAAAAATTAAGGTGTGGGACGCTCCCACAAGGCTGTTTCATTGGTTGTTGGCCTTCGGTTTTTTGGGCGCCTACGTTACGGCGGAGGGAGAGCGTTGGCGCTTAGTACACGTCACTTTGGGGTACACCATGGGGGGCTTGTTGGCATTTCGTCTGGTGTGGGGACTTGTGGGCACGCGCTATGCACGTTTCGTCAATTTTGTGCGTGGTCCGCAAGCGGTAGTGGCCTACTTAGCGTCATTGCGAGGTGCTTCGCCACAGCATTTCACAGGACACAACCCCGCCGGTGCGGTAGCAATTGTGTTGCTCATTGCTACGGGCATGGCCATAGTGGTCACTGGCTGGGCTACTTACAACGAGGTGGGCGGTGAATGGCTTAGCGAGTGGCATGAAGGGGCTGCAAACACCATGTTGGCGATTGTGGGTGTTCACATTGCTGGCGTTGTGGCAGCCACTTATTTGCACCGCGAAAACTTGGTGCTCTCTATGGTGACTGGTACCAAGCTCGGCCATCACGGTGACGGCGTGCCATCCAGAGGGTGGACAGCCGCCGTAGCGCTGTTGATGGCACTGTGCGTGCTGGTCTTTTGGTGGTTACAGTGGCAAAGCGTTCCATAAATTGTCGATAACCTGTGACTTGAGTTAGAAACCATGCGAATTTTGCTTGCTGAAGACGATGCCATGCTGGGCGATGGCCTGCGCGCGGGGCTGCGCCAGTTGGGCTTTCAGGTGGACTGGGTGCGCGATGGGGCCGCCGCCGAGCGCGAGTTAGCCAGCGACGTGTATGCGGCAGGCGTATTGGACTTGGGCCTGCCAATGAAAGATGGGCTGGATGTCCTGCAGTCAGTGCGTGCGCGCAATATTGCGACACCCGTACTGGTGCTCACTGCACGCGATGCCATTGCGGACAGGGTGCGTGGGTTGGACTTGGGGGCAGATGACTACGTAGTCAAACCCGTCGATTTGAACGAGCTAGCGGCACGACTGCGCTCACTGATACGACGCTCGCACGGCCAAACACATGAAGTACTGGCTTGCGACAAAGTACAGCTTGACCCTGCAGCGCGCCAGGTACGCTTTGATGGTCAAGTCGCAAGCCTGTCTACGCGTGAATTTGATTTGTTACACGCGCTGATGCGCAATGCGGGTCGCGTACTGTCACGCGAACAGCTAGAGCAGCAAATGTACAGTTGGGGGCACGAGGTCGAGAGCAATACCATTGAGGTTCACATTCACCACTTGCGACGCAAACTCAGCTCGGATGCGATTCAAACTGTGCGTGGTGTGGGCTACACCATGCTAAAAGCTACCCCTTAAAAATAGCGAATTGCCATGACTGTCGTAGCAAAGCTCAGCTCGATACAGGCGCGCCTGCTTGTCATGGTGTTGGGCTTGGCGACACTGGTGTGGCTTTGCGCTGCGTTATTGACATGGATAGACGCGCGCCACGAACTCGATGAGCTTCTAGACGGACATTTGGCCCAAGCAGCTGCGTTGCTGGTAGTGCAGGCCGATGGCGACGATGACGATATTGGTGATGTGTCCACTTCCCATAAATACACACCACAAGTGGCTTTTCAGGTGTTTATTGCAGACCAACTGGTCACGCGCTCCAGCAATGCCGGTACCGCACCCATGGCCAGCGCAGAGAGAGGGTTTTCGACGGTGCAACTGTCTGATGGTGAGTTGTGGCGCGTATTTGCCACGGCTGAGAACACCCGCAAAGTACGTGTTTTTGTCGGCGAAAAAGTAGAGTCTCGCCAGTCCATCTTATGGGCGGTTTTGCGCAGCATGCTGTGGCCGCTGTTGATTGCCATGCCGCTACTAGGCCTGGTGGGCTGGTGGTCGGTGCGCCGCGGTTTGACACCTTTGCGCGAGCTAAGTGAATCATTGGCTAAACGCGTACCCCATGCACTCGAACCCATTACCTTGCAAAACATGCCTCAGGAAATGCAACCGCTGGTGGGTGCTTTGAATGAATTGCTGGCTCGCATTGGCGGTATGGTGGCCTCGGAGCGGCGCTTTACTGCAGATGCTGCCCACGAGTTGCGCACGCCCATTGCCGCCATTCGCGCGCAAGCCCAAGTGGCGCTTGGGGCGGGTGACGATGAAGCCCAGCGCGGCCACGCGTTGCAGTTCACACTGGCGGGCTGTGACCGTGCCACCCGACTGGTCGACCAGCTGCTCACACTGGCGCGACTGGAGGCCAGCCAGGCTAGACCGGTGTCGCAGGTAGACCTGGCCGCCTTGGCGCAGCGTGTATCGGCAGATTTGGCGCCTGCAGCTTTGGCACGCGGACAAACACTGGAGCTGGACGCCGAAATTGCCTGCGCGGTAGCTGCCGACGACGTGCTTTTAGGCGTGCTGATTCGCAACCTGGTGGATAACGCATTGCGCTATAGCCCTGATGGTGCGCGTGTCTTGGTCAGTGTGCGGCACATGCAAACGGCTTGTGAGGTGTGCGTACAAGACAGCGGACCGGGCATGTCACACCTAGCTTTGCAGCGCTTGGGCGAGCGTTTTTTTCGTGTGCTGGGGTCAGACCAGCCGGGCAGTGGGCTGGGCTGGTCAATTGCGAAGCGCATCGCCGACGTTTTTGGGGCGCAGTTGGTTGCCAGCCGGTCGTCGGCTTTAGGCGGACTCATGGTTACCGTGCACTTGCCACACTAGGTAGTTGCACGCGCTAGGGTGTCGTGCTGACCTGCGAAAATCGGAATATGCAATTTCAAAAAATATTAGTTCCCTTAGGGAGCATCGCTTTTGTAGCGGTGGCTTATAAAAGTTACGGCTGGTCTGGCGTGGCGGGCTCTACCGCTTTGTTGGTGATGTGGATGCTGCTGCATTTCACCCGCATGTTGCAAGTGCTCAAGCGTGCCACCAACCGGCCGGTTGGTTTTGTGGGTAGCGCTGTGATGCTCAACGCCAAGCTGCGAAAGGGTGCCACCTTGCTGCATGTAGTCGCCATGACGCGCGCCCTGGGCGAGTTACTCACTCCCAAAGACACCCAGCCAGAGCAGTTTCGCTGGACCGACGGCACCCATTCACATGTGACATGCTTGTTTGTAGGCGGGAAACTTGTCAGTTGGGAACTGTTTCGCCCTGCCCCTGAGGCCTCGTAAAATCAGCGTTTTACATAGTTTGCACAGCGATTGCAATCGCCCCCACTAAAAGGACCTCCGATGAGCGCACTCCCCCCTTCCATGTCAGACCGCGACGGCAAAATCTGGATGGACGGCCAGATGGTGGATTGGCGTGACGCCAAAATCCACGTGCTGACCCATACCCTGCACTACGGTTGCGGTGCGTTTGAGGGCGTGCGTGCCTACAAGGGCGAAAACGGCACTGCCATCTTCCGCCTGGAAGAACACACCCAGCGCCTGTTCAACAGTGCCAAAATTTTGCGCATGCAAATCCCGTTCACCCAAGACCAGGTGAACGAGGCGCAAAAAGCCGTGATCCGCGAGAACAATCTAGAGTCCGGCTACATCCGCCCGCTCACCTGGATTGGCGACCGCAAGTTGGGTGTCTCGCCTAAGGGCAACACCATTCACTTGATGGTGGCTGCGTGGCCATGGGGCGCTTATTTGGGCGAAGAGGGCATGAAGCGCGGTATTCGCGTCAAAATTTCCAGCTACACCCGCCACCACGTCAACATCACCATGACTCAGGCCAAGGCGGTGAGCAACTACACCAATTCGATTTTGGCCAACATGGAAGCCACCGACGACGGCTACGACGAAGCCATGCTGCTCGACGCCAGCGGTTTTGTCAGTGAAGGCGCAGGCGAAAACCTGTTTGTGGTGAAAGACGGCGTGGTTTATACACCTGACTTGTCCGCTGGTGCCCTGAACGGCATCACTCGTAATACCGTTATGCATATCTGCAAAGATTTGGGCATTGAGTTGGTGCAAAAGCGCATTACTCGCGACGAGGTATACATCTGCGACGAAGCCTTCTTCAGCGGCACCGCCGCCGAGATTACTCCGATTCGTGAGCTGGACCGCATCGAGCTGGGCAAGGCCGACTACGTCGGCACACGCGGCCCCATCACCGAAAAAATCCAGGCCGCGTTCTTTGACATCGTCAATGGCCGCAACTCCAAATACGCCCACTGGCTGGCGAAAATTTAACGTATTTGAGGCCAGACCACTCGCGCAGCGATGTGCTCTGACCCCAGCTAATTAGAGGAATGTATGAGTAAATCTGTCATTGAACTGCTGGCCACCGACCTGAACCACCAAGGCGGCGTGTTCTGCCCCAGCCCCCTGGCCCAAATGGAAACCTGGAACACCCACCCCAAGGTGTACCTGGACGTAGGCCATACCGGCGAAGCCAAGTGCCCCTATTGCGGCACCGTGTACAAATTGAAGGACGGCGAGCACTTCAAAGGTCACTGACCCCCACGCTCCGCCGGCAAAGCCAATTTCACATGAAAACATCTCTGGTTATAGCGCCCCAATGGATTGGGGACGCTGTGATGACCGAGCCGCTCATGCGCAGGCTGGCCCAGCGCGGCGAGCGCCTCACGGTAGGGGCCTTGCCCTGGGTGGCGCCAGTGTACCGGGCCATGCCGCACGTGGCGCAGGTGGTGGATTTGCCGTTTGCCCACGGTGGCCTGCAGTGGAAGGCGCGCCGCAGCCTTGCAAAGCAATGGTCAGGGCAGTTTGATTGCGCCTACATCTGCCCTAACTCCATCAAAAGTGCGCTGCTACCGCTGCTGGCGGGCATTCCCAAGCGCGTGGGGTATTTGGGCGAAGCCCGCGTGGGCCTGCTCACCCACCGCTTGAAAAATCCTGCCAAAGGCCAACGCCCACCTATGGTGGCGTTTTACTCTGCGCTCAGCGGAGAGTCAGGCGTTGAGTCCGACAAACCCACCTTGGTAGTGCCAGATGCGGCCATTGCCCAAGCGCTGACAACGCAGGGAAATCTGGCCGCTAAGGGTGCTGGGGCAAACGCAAGTGCTTGTGGCCCATTGCAGCGCCATGGGTATTACGTGTTTGCCCCCGGTGCGGAATACGGCCCCGCCAAGCGCTGGCCGGCTAACCACTTCGCGGAGCTGGCCAGCCGGCTGGCACTGCCAGTGCTGTTGCTGGGTTCTGGCAAAGAGGCGGCGCTGTGCGCTGAAATTGCTGCGAAGGCAAACGCGGGCAAGCGTTTTGCCAGTGGCTCAGCGAATGCAGCTTTCCCAGTTGTCATGGACTTGTCGGGCCGCACATCATTGGACGAGGCGCTGGCCCTGATAGCCGGTGCCAAAGCCATGATCAGCAACGACTCCGGCCTGATGCACGTTGCCGCCGCCCTGCATGTGCCCCAGGTGGCAGTCTTTGGCTCATCCAGCCCTTTGCATACCCCCCCCTTGAGCGACTGCGCGCACGTGGTCTGGCTCAAAAACGACTCCGCCTACCAGCCCGCGCTGGACTGCGCCCCGTGCTTCGAGCGCGAATGCCCATTAGGCCATACGCGCTGCTTGGTAGATGTTTTGCCTGAGAAGTTGCTACAGTTTTTATAGCTGCTTACGCATGTTCCACGGGGCTAGAGGCCGTAATGATGCCTAAACTGAACCCAAAGCCAGACTGGCAGCAATATCCCGCTCAAACTGCGCCATGGCAGCGTTGGTGAGCGCATCTCCAGCCCAAGCCACCAGGCTGGCAGGGGGCAAGGTAGCGGCGGCGGCTCCGCAAGCCATCAGCTTTGCCAATACGTCCGGGCTCTTTATGCTGGCTGCCAACAGCGCGGGGCCGTTGGTTTGCACGGCTACGCAGGCTTCCATCAGCGCCCATACATCACGCCCATCGGTGGCCAAGCGGCCAATGTACGGGGCCACATAAGCGGCTTTGAGCGATTGGGCCCACAGCAACTGCACGGGGCTCGAGAGCCCGGTGAGCAAAATGGGCTGCTCTGCGGCTTGCATGGCGTGTATGCAGGGCAGCCAGTCGGGGTGGCATGGCAGCTTGATGGTGAGCGCTATTTTCAGGGCTGCTGCTTTGGCTTGCAACGCTGTATGCCACTCAGTGGCTTGGTTGGCATCGGGGCTGGGGAGTTGCAGCATCAACTCGGCCATGCCATGGTCGGCGGCGGCTTGTAGCAGGTGCAAATAGGTGGGTAGAGTGACAGGCAGTCCTGCCTGGAATACCAGAGTGGGGTTGGTGGTGACGCCGCACACGGGCGGGCAACCGGCGGGAAGTGCCCACGAGGCTACCTGGGCCGAGTCGAGGTAAATTTTCACGCGAGGTCTTCTTTAAGAAAAATGTCTTTGATCGGAAAAAACTGCGTGTGAAGCGGCAGCAAGGACCCACCCAAAGCCCGCGCATGCGCGCCCACTTGGCCCGACATGATGGTGGGCGCTTGCAGGCCGTCCAGGTTGTACTGGCCTATGCGCTCGCGGGTGGCGCGAATTAGCGCCTCTACCAACGAGCGGCCGAGCGAGCCGTCAATAATCACCGCGTTCAGGTCCATCAGTGCAGCCGCACTGACTGCGGTCATGGACAAGGCCTTGCCTGCTTGCGCCAGCCACGGCTCAACATAAGTGGCGTATGCAGGGTCCATGATGGCGTCTTGGTGTACCAGTTGCGGGGCAAAACCGGCTTGCTCTAGCGTTTGCTCCAAGTGCCAACCCGAGGCCATTTGCAGCAGTTGGGCCGGTTTTTGGTTAGCGCTGGCCATGCCCATGGGCATGGAGCCAA
>JBJOLD010000011.1:0-3594 GCA_046045765.1 Pseudomonadota bacterium
AGTGCATTGCCATGGGCGATGGTGCCAACGACTTGCCCATGATGGGGGTTGCGGGCCTGTCGGTGGCCTACCACGCCAAACCTGCTGTTCGAGAGAAGGCCCATGTGGCCATTAACAGCGGCGGACTTGATCGCTTACTGGAGGTGCTGCAAGCCTGACACCCTACTTTAGCCGCGCTAAAACCGAAGTTCCCGACTGAACCGCGAACTGGGCCAAGGTTTCGACCCCGGAGTCTGACTGCTTGACGTCGCTCACACCCCGCAATGTAGTCAGCAATTGGTGGGGGCTGAACTCTGCCACGCCATAGCCACGGCGTTCGCGGTCGGCAAATACAAAATGCGGGTTTTTAGCAAGCACCTGGGGCAGCCGATCATTGCTGCCACCATGCGATGTGATGCTGGTGCCGCAAAATTCGACGCCAATAGACTCACTTTCTGGGTTTGAATAATTGGCCTTAATGTGCCCTACCCAGTTGGCGTGCACATCGCCCCCCAGTATCACCGGGTTTGCCACGTGGTGATGCTGCAACCCCCGCGTCAACCGCGAGCGGGCGGCGGCATAACCATCCCAGCCATCGTTGCCGAATGACTGACCGGAGCCGGACTTGAAATCGCGCTGACCAAACACGGTTTGCTGGCCAAGCACATTCCATTGCGATTTGCTGCTGGCAAACGACTGGTCTAACCAAACCTCTTGCGCAGCTCCTAACAAGGTGCGCTGTGGGTCGTTCCAAGTGGCACATTTTTCTGGGTTCACCGTGCTGGAGCCCAACGCGTCACCCTTGGTACAAACCTGCTGATCACGGTATTGCCGATCGTCAAGCAAATACAGCGTGGCCAAATTGCCATAAACCACACGGTCGTACATGCGCATTTCGGCACCCTGCGCCAACCCCTTGAGCGCCCGCGTAAGCACGCTGGCGCGCAGTGGCATGTGCTCGTAATAGGCTTGGTAAGCGGCAGCACGGCGTGCGGCGAAGTCACCTGGCATTTGCCCTGCGTAGTCGTTGAGTACCTCGTGATCGTCCCAGGTCATTAACCACGGGCAGGCGGCATGCATGCGCTGCAAATCCGGATCACTTTTATACAGTGCATAGCGCTGTCGGTAGTCATCCAGCGTAATGGCGTTACCCCCTGGCACTTTGCGCACCCCTTTGTTGCTGCCACGGTATTCATAGATGTAGTCGCCCAAAAACATCACCAGGTCCAGGTCTTCGGCCAGCATGTGACGGTAAGCGCTGTAGTAACCGTGCTCCCAGTGTTGGCACGACGCATAGGCCAACTTCAGCCGCTGTACCACCGCGCCGGGTGCAGGGAAAGTGCGTGTACGCCCCACCGGACTTGTGGCTGAGCCCACTTTAAAGCGATAAAAATACCAGCGATCAGGCTCCAAACCCGATAGCTCTACGTGCACGCTGTGCGCCAATGCTGCATGGGCGGTGGCTTGCCCGCTGCGGGCCAAGCGCTTGAACTGTTCGTCGTAGGCCACATCCCAATGCACAGTCACGTCAGATTTTGCAATTGCATCTCCCTCTCCACCACCACCTGTTAAGCGGGTCCACAGCACCAAGCCTTCATGGGTGGGGGAGCCGCTGGCTACCCCTAAGGCAAACGGGTAATGGGTAACCTGCATCTGGCTCCACGCGCTGCGTGGCAACCACAAATTGCCTGCCGCGCCAACCGAAGCAAGCAGTAATTCGCGACGGTTGGGGGCTGATTTCGACATAATTTTATGTAGCCTGTGCCGCTGCAATTTGCCGCAAGGCCCGTTCAAACACCTCTGGGGGTTGCCCGCCAGATATTAAATGCCGGTCGTTGATGATGACTGCGGGCACCGAGTGAATACCTTGGCTGGTATAGAAGTGCTCTTGTGCGCGTACCTCGGCAGCGTATTCGTTGCTTTCCAAAATGGCTTTGGCACGGGTTACGTCTAGCCCCACTTCGCCGACAACCCGCAACAGCAGGGCGTGGTCGCTAGGGTTTTCTCCGTTGGTGAAGTAGGCTGCGAGCAGCGCTTGCTTTAATGCCATTTGGGAGGTTGTCTGCAGATGGGCCCAATGCAACAAACGGTGTGCATCAAAGGTGTTGTAAATCCGGCTGCGCTTGTTCAGATTGAAAGTAAAACCCAGTTCCGCACCTCGGCTGCGAATGTTCTCACGGGCAGCAGCGGCTTGCTCGGGGGTTGAACCATATTTCTTGGCCAAATGCTCGGTGGTGTCCTCGCCCTCAGCAACCATGTGCGGGTTAAGCTCAAATGGCTGAAAAGTCAGCTCGGCTTGCACAACGCCGTCCAAGCGTTTCAGCGCTGTTTGCAACGATGCCAAGCCCACAGCGCACCAAGGGCACGACACATCGGACACAAAATCAATTTTCATTTCAGTTTCCTTCATCGAATCTATTTTCCACCAAGCCGCTCGGAGCGGCTGATGTGGGCGAAGTGTCCCCCATATGGGTTACGCTACTTCCATGATTATTTTTCAAGCCCTATGCCGCTGCTAAACCCATGGACTCAATGACTACAGCCCACCCACGCCCTCGCCCTGCTTCGCTAAGTGCCTTGTTTTGGTCGTTTTCGTGGCTGGCACTTCAGGGATTTGGTGGGGTGCTAGCCATTGTTCAGCGTGACTTGGTTGATAAAAAAAAATGGCTTACGCTCGAGGAATTCGTCGAAGACTGGGCTGTTGCACAAATTCTGCCAGGTCCCAATGTAGTCAACCTCTCGCTCATGCTAGGAGACCGCTACTTTGGCACCCGGGGTGCACTGGTCGCACTGGCCGGCATGTTGTGCTTTCCGCTGCTGGTCGTGTTGGCTATTGCAGCCTTGTTTGCGGGTGTATCTGACCTACCTCAGGTACAAGGCGCGTTGCGCGGTATGGGGGCAGTAGCAGCCGGACTTATCACCGCCACGGGGCTGAAGTTGACTCCGGCTTTGAAGTCAAACTGCATGGGAGCAACCATCTGCCTTGCGTTGGCAGCTACTACTTTTATAGCAATTGGTATTCTGCGCATACCGCTGGCTTGGCTACTTTTGGGGCTGGGAGGAGTAGCGTGCGCGTGGGCGTACCGACAACTCGGCGTGTTGGCCGCCAAAGAGGCCACACCATGAGCATCACGCTCACCCAAGCAGATTGGTGGGGCTTGCTTACCCACTTTTTATCCCTGTCTCTTTTGGCCGTGGGTGGGGCGATTACTACTGCGCCCGATATGCAGCGTTACCTGGTACAAGATCAGCACTGGCTGACCGATGCGCAATTCACGTCGTCTATTGCGCTGGCACAGGCAGCCCCTGGCCCGAATGTCATGTTTGTAGCCTTGATGGGCTGGAATGTGGGGCTAAATTCTGCTGCAGGCATGGGCAGCGCAAGTGGGATAGCCCCATGGGCCATGGGACTTTTTGGGGTTTGCGTTGCCATGTTTGGCATTTTGTTACCCAGCACTACGCTGACATTTGCGGCAGCGCGCTGGGGACATCAGAATCGAGATTTACGCGCTGTGCGTGCTTTCAAGCAAGGCATGGCGCCCATTGTGATTGCCCTGCTGGCAGCAACGGGCTGGATTTTGGCCAATCCACCAAGTACCAGCAACGGTGCCCCAC
>JBJOLD010000054.1:0-5668 GCA_046045765.1 Pseudomonadota bacterium
TTTGCTAGACGTTGTCTATAACCACAGCGGCGAGACTGATGAGTGGGGGCCAACCTTAAGTTTGCGGGGCATTGACAATGCCACTTACTACCATCTTGACCCTCAGGACTTGAGTAAGTACATCAATTGGACGGGCTGTGGAAATTGCTTGAATGTTGCCAACCCGCTTGTGCTGCGTATGGTTATGGATAGCCTGCGTCAATGGGTAAAAGAGTTTGGCGTGGATGGTTTCAGATTCGATCTAGCCCCTGTCATGGCCAGAACGGGCATAAATCAGGGAGGGCAATTCAATCCCCTTGCACCATTGTTAATGGCCATTTCACAAGACCCGATTTTGCGGCAATGCACCATGATTGCTGAACCCTGGGATATTGGTATGGGTGGTTACTGCCTTGGGCAGTTTCCAAGCCATTGGCTAGAGTGGAACGATCGTTTTCGAGACACCCAGCGTGCTTTTTGGCTAAAGCATGAAGCGTCCAGAGGGGAGCTTGCGACGCGTCTATCGGGCTCAACAGATTTTTTTGATTCCCGTGTCCGCGCACCGCACAGCAGTGTCAATTTTGTAACTGCCCACGATGGATTCACCTTGACTGACTTGGTGAGCTACTGCGAACGCCGCAATTGGGAAAACGGTGAAGAAAATCGCGATGGACATGGGCACAACCTCAGTGTGAACTTCGGTGTTGAAGGCGAATCTTCCAACGAATTCATTAATGAATTTCGAATGCGCAGCAAGCGACTCTTGTTAGCGAATATCGTGTTGTCACTTGGTACGCCAATGCTGCTCGGTGGGGATGAAATGGGGCATTCACAGCTGGGCAATAACAACGCCTATTGCCAAGATAACGCCATCACATGGCTGAATTGGGGCGCTGTGGACGAGGCCTTCTTGCAGTACACAAAGCAACTAATTTCGCTCCGAAAACAACTCACTGCTTTGTCGAGCTGTTTCTGGTGGAACGCTACTCCAAATGGTTCAGGCACAGTGGCTCAATGGTTCAATCCAAACGGCAGTGCAATTGCGCCATCCGATTGGCACGATGCAAGTGCTCGTGCGTTTATGCTTACCGTGGAGGACGTTTCGCTATGCATGTTGCTTTTCAATGGCAATAACCATTCGACTGAATTTACATTGCCTGCCGGCACTTGGATGCGTCGCTTGGATACATTTACTGGTAACTTTGCACTTGAAACTTGCGTTCGCACGGCAATCCTCGAGTCGGGTAGTTTGTGTGTGTTTGAGGCCATTAATTCGTTAGTCGTTGATACTTCGCAAAGCTGAGGAATACCTGCGCATGTCGCTCATAACTATCCCAACCCAACCATTCGAAGGCCAAAAGCCCGGTACATCGGGTCTCCGTAAAAAAGTTGAGGTGTTTCAACAAGCTTTGTATTTGGAAAATTTTGTACAGGCATTGTTCGACACCTTGCCACAGGCTGATGGCCTTACTTTGGTTCTAGGCGGTGATGGTCGATACCATAATCGGACTGCGGTTCAGACAATTTTGCGAATGGCCAGTGCCAAGGGGTACGCGCGGGTGCTGGTTGGGCAGGGTGGTATTTTGTCAACGCCCGCTGTAAGCGCGGTTATTCGGTGTTACGGCGCGAGTGGCGGAATTGTTTTGTCCGCCAGCCACAATCCTGGTGGCCCAGACGGTGATTTCGGAATCAAGTACAACATTGGCAACGGTGGTCCTGCGCCTGAACAACTGACTAACGCCGTTTTCTCTAAATCAGCGTCGATTTACGCAATTCACACCAGCGATACAGCAGATGTTCCCTTGGATGTGCTTGGCACATACGCTTTGGAGTCAATGGTCGTGGAGGTGATAGATCCAGTTGCAGACTACGCGGAGCTCATGCGTGGTTTATTCGACTTTGATGCAATTCGTCGACTATTTCAGGGTGGATTTCGACTTCGATTCGACGCAATGAGCGCAGTGTGTGGACCGTATGCCAAAGCCATTTTGGAAGGTGAGCTTGGCGCCCCGATGGGTACGGTGGTAAACGCAGTACCGCTAGAAGATTTTGGTGGGCTGCACCCGGATCCGAATCCTGTAAACGCACAAGACCTTATTGCACATATGTTTGCTGTGGATGCGCCGGACATGGGGGCTGCATCAGACGGAGATGCCGACAGAAATATGGTGGTGGGGCGTGGTTTTTTGGTTTCTCCATCCGACAGCCTGGCGGTCATGGCAATGTTCGCTAAGAAAGTGCGGGGATATCAGCCAGGACTTGCCGGCTTAGCACGTTCCATGCCCACATCTACCGCTGTGGATCGGGTTGCCCAAAGTTTAAAAATCCCTTGTTTTGAAACACCTACGGGGTGGAAGTTTTTTGGCGCTTTGCTGGATGCGGGTCGTGTGACTCTTTGCGGTGAAGAGAGTTATGGCACCGGGTCCAACCATATCCGTGAAAAAGATGGTCTTTGGGCCGTTTTGTATTGGTTGAATTTGCTGGCTGTCACTGGTGAGTCGGTCGAGTCATTGGTGCGTGGGCTCTGGATGAAGCACGGACGATGCGTCTATTCCCGGCATGACTATGAAAACATTCCGATCGGTGGTGCCGAGGATATGATTGTTAAGTTGCGTGCAATGTTGCCAACTTTGGCGGGTAAAACGGTTAATCAATTGCCGATCGCACTTGCAGATGACTTCGCTTACACAGATCCTGTAGACGGTAGTGTTAGCAGTAAACAGGGTATTCGTATTATTCTCAAAGACGGGTCGCGCGTCGTTTTTCGTTTGTCTGGTACGGGCACAGAGGGGGCCACATTGCGGATTTATTTGGAGCGACACGAACCCGACTTCCAACGCCACGATATACCTGTTCAGTTAGCACTAAAACCCCTAGTTGACTTGGCTGAAACGCTTGCAGCAGTTCGTGCCACCACCGGGATGGACTTGCCGACTGTGATGACGTGAATTTGATAATTTGATGGCCAGACAACTATAAAAGAGGTGACGAAATGACAAAAACTGAAATGATACGGTCCGCGGCTTTACATGAACGCCAGAACCAGCCTCATATGTTGGTGCGACGCACTATCGCTTTAGTGTTGGCTGGAGGGCGTGGCTCACGCCTCAAGCAGCTTACAGACCGCCGAGCAAAACCTGCCGTTTATTTCGGCGGCAAGTTTCGGATCGTTGATTTTGCACTGTCTAACTGCGTGAACTCCGGTATTCGCCGTATCGGCGTAATCACGCAATACAAATCGCATTCACTGCTGCGACATTTGCAACGTGGATGGAGCTTCTTACGCGCGGAACTCAATGAAATGGTGGATTTACTTCCTGCGCAACAGCGAGTTAACGAAGAGCATTGGTACCGTGGCACTGCAGACGCTATCTACCAGAATTTGGACATTATTCAATCAAGTGCACCCGACTATATAGTTGTACTGGCTGGCGATCATGTGTACAAGATGGACTACTCACTTATGCTCAAAGATCACGTGAGCAGTGGCGCTGGATGTACGGTGGGTTGTATTGAAGTTCCTCGGGTAGAGGCTTCTGCATTTGGTGTGATGGCCGTGGATGAAAACCGAAACGTGATTGAATTTGTGGAAAAGCCTATAAATCCACCTGCTATGCCAGGTAACGATTCCGTGTCTTTGGCGAGTATGGGTATTTACATTTTTAATGCGGACTACCTTTATGCATTGTTGAATGACGACATTGAAGATGCTCTGTCTAGCCATGATTTTGGAAAAGACGTTATCCCCCGCGTGGTGCGAGAAGGCCGTGCAATTGCGCACCCATTTTCTATGTCATGCGTGTCTTCTACGCCTGACGCTATACCGTATTGGCGCGATGTCGGCACCATTGATGCTTTTTGGGAAGCCAATCTGGATTTGGCATCAGTTACGCCTGAGCTAGATATTTACGACACAGACTGGCCCATTTGGACGAGTCAACGCCAGCTGCCACCAGCCAAGTTTGTACAAGATGCGGATGGCAAACATGGTTTGGCCATTAATACTATGGTGTCCGGAGGCTGCATTGTTTCTGGTTCCACTGTCAGTAACTCCGTTTTGTTCTCAAGTGTTCGCGTGCACTCTTTCTGCCAAATTGATCAGGCAGTTTTATTACCAGAAGTAACCGTGGGTAGTAATTGCTCCCTGAGTAAAGTAGTGGTGGATAGAGGCTGCAAATTGCCGGACAACTTAGTGATAGGACAAGACCCTGAATTGGATGCACAGCGATTTGAGCGTTCTGAAAATGGTGTTGTGCTCGTAACAGCTGAAATGCTGCTGCGGCTTGCCGCCTGAGAGTTTCTTATTATTCAGGCCGCCCATGCGCATACTTCAAGTCAGTGCTGAAATATTTCCTCTTTTAAAAACTGGTGGATTGGCAGATATCGCAGGTGCATTGCCTGCGGCGTTACACGATGTTGGGTGTGATGTACGTTTGCTATTGCCTGGATTTCCTGCAATTTTGGCCGGATTGTCTGTGCCCGTCGTGGTCGGCACTTTTGAAATGCCTTGGGGCCAGAGTATTGAAGTGCAGTTTGGCGAGTTTGCTGCATTAAGCACAAGTTCCCATAGGCAGTTTGGCTATGTTTTGGTAGCACCAAGTTTGTTTGATCGTTCTGGCAATCCGTACGAAGATGCAAACAAACAACCATATGGAGATAACCATCGTAAATTCGCGGCGTTGGGTTGGGCTGCAGCCCATTTAGCCCATGGTTTAGATGACCATTGGCGCGCCCAGTTGGTGCACGCGCATGACTGGCATGCTGCACTTGCGCCAGCATGTTTGGCTTTTTGGCCTGACACCTATGCGCCAAAGGTGCCAAGTGTTTATACAGTGCATAACCTGGCTTACCAAGGCATTTTTGGGCCTTATGAGTTTGCTGATTTGGGGCTACCAAGTGCAGCGTATAACGTAAACGGGATGGAGTTTCACGGTAACGTGTCATTTATGAAAGCGGGGTTGTATTACGCAAGTCATATCACCACCGTAAGCCCCACTTATGCGCGAGAAATTCAAACGTCAGAGCAGGGCTGCGGTTTAGATGGGCTACTGATGTCACGTGCGCACGAGCTCAGCGGTATTTTGAATGCGGTCGATGACAGTGTTTGGAACCCCGAGACCGATGCGCTGATAGCCCACAATTTCAGTGTTCGCAATATGTCGGGTAAAGCACACAACAAGGCGCTGTTACAGCGCACCACGCACCTGCATGAAGACACTAATGCACCCTTGTTTGCTGTTGTTAGCCGCCTTGCAGAACAAAAAGGGCTACCGTTGGTCTTGTCTGCCGTGGATGAAATTTTGAGTTGTGGCGGCCAGTTACTGATATTGGGCAGCGGCGACGCGTCTCTGGAGCAAGCGTTTGTTGTCAAGAGCCAAGAGTTTCCCGGCCGCGTTTCGGTGCGTCTGGGTTATGACGAGTCTTTTGCCCACGCAATTTTCGCTGGCAGCGATATCACTTTGGTTCCGTCGAGGTTTGAACCTTGTGGCCTGACTCAAATGTACGGACTCAAATACGGCAGCTTACCCTTGGTTCGCCGCGTTGGTGGCTTGGCTGACACCGTCATTGATACCGACCTCGAAACCATGGACGAACGTACTGCTTGCGGTTTCGTGTTCGATCGCCTGGAGGCACTTGACTATCGCAAGGCTATTCGACGTGCTGTTGCGCTTTACAAACGAAAGCCCGA
>JBJOLD010000108.1:0-2947 GCA_046045765.1 Pseudomonadota bacterium
CCAGCGGCCAGTTGTACTGCGTAGGGTTCGCAGCAGAAAGCCATGACTTGCTAGCCCATGCCACCGCCAAGCGGCAACGCAAAGGCGTACCCTTGCTGGTGGGCAACTTAGGCCCAGACACCTTTGGCCAAGATGACAATGCCTTGCTGCTGGTCGATGCCCATGGAGTACGTGAAATACCGCGCAATACCAAACTGGCGTTGGCTCGCCAGCTTGTTGCAGATATTGCGCAGCGCCTTGCCACAGCACATTCCTAACCTAACGTAATTATGAAAATCGACGTCAAGATCATCGACAGCCGTTTGGCTGATCAGTTTCCCACCTACGCTACTCCGGGTAGTGCAGGGCTGGATTTGCGGGCTTGTCTGGACGCTCCGGTCACATTGCAGCCCAATGCCTGGCAACTGGTGCCCACTGGCATGGCTATTCATTTGCAAGACCCAGCCTATGCAGCGTTGATATTGCCGCGCTCGGGCTTGGGCCATAAACACGGCATTGTGTTGGGTAACTTGGTGGGCTTGATCGACAGCGACTACCAGGGTCAACTGATGGTGAGCGCTTGGAACCGCAGTTCCACCGCTTTCACCATTGAACCCATGGAGCGTATTGCCCAGCTTGTGATCGTGCCTGTTGTGCAGGCGCAGTTCAATGTGGTGAACGAGTTTGCCGCCACGTCTGAGCGCGGCACGGGCGGCTACGGCTCTACCGGTCAAAGCTAACCAGCTAGCTAGTGCAGGGTCTCACTTCCCGGCACTTCGGCATGAAACGGCTGGATGCGGAAAAACCCGGTGCCGGTTGACCCACGGCCAATTTCTTCTTCAGTGGCTTCGCGCACTGATTCCACCACCATGCTGATACGAATGGCGATACCCGCCAGCGGGTGGTTGCCGTCAAGCACCACGTGTTCTGGGTAGATGTCGGTCACGGTGTACAGCGCGTCCCTGGGCGCATCGGGGTTACAGCCCTCGGGCAGAGCAGAGCCTTCCATCGTCAGCCCCTCTATCAAATCCTTGGGAAATAAATTGCGCGGTTCCAAGAAAATCAGCCGGTCGTTGAAGTCGCCAAAGGCTTGTTCGGGCTCGATTTGCAGCTGAACCTTGGCACCAACGCTATAGCCTTGCAGAGCCGCCTCGATGGGGGGCAGCAAGTCGTGGCCACCCAGTAAAAATTCGACTGGCTCGTCGAGTACGTCCAGTTCTTCGCCCAAAGTGTCTTTCAGCGTCCAGGTGAGGGCAACGACGCATTGTGGTGTTATTTCCATAGGGCAGAATTGTCCCATGAACATTCAAGAACCTCTGCAACTCCTGGGCGGCCTCTCGCCGCACACCTTCATGCAACGCCATTGGGAGAAAAAGCCGCTTCTGATTCGCCAGGCTATTCCCGGCTTCCAGCCGTTACTCGACCGCACGGAGCTGCTGGACATGGCCGCCATGGACGATGTGGAGTCACGTCTGGTTGTGCAAGCTACTCCCGGCAGTGACAAGCCGTGGCAGTTCCGGCAAGGGCCATTGGCACGCAAATCGCTGCCACCTTTCAAGCAACCAGGCTGGTCGGTCCTGGTGCAAGGCATGGACTTGCACGACGAGCGCGTGCATGCGCTGATGAACCAGTTTCGGTTTGTGCCCGACGCGCGGCTGGATGATTTGATGATCAGCTACGCCACGGATGGCGGCGGCGTAGGCCCCCACTTTGATAGCTACGACGTGTTTTTGTTACAAGCCCATGGCCGGCGCCGCTGGCGTATCGGCCGCCAGAAAGACATGAGTTTGGTGCCAGATATGCCACTCAAAATTTTGGCAAATTTTGAGCCTGAGCAAGAGTTTGTGCTGGAGCCCGGCGACATGTTGTACCTGCCACCGCGCTATGCCCATGACGGCATTGCTGAGGGCGAGTGCATGACCTACTCCATTGGATTCCGCTCGCCATCCAAAGGTGAAGTGGCCCAGGAGGTGTTGCAGCGCATCGCTGAACAAGCCATGGACGAAGCGGGGGACTCTGTCTACCGCGATCCTAAACAAGACGCAGTGGAACAGAGCGCAGAATTGCCGCAGGCAATGGTGGAATTTGCGCGCGACGCCATGGCCGCAGCGCTACGCGACCCATTGGCATTGCCCCGTGCTTTGGGTGAATATTTGACAGAACCTAAAGCCAATGTGTGGTTCGAAGGGGATGATCACTACGCCCGAGGCGGCGTGCGGCTCGACCGCCGTACACGCATGCTGTTTGACGACAAGCACATATTCATCAATGGCGAGAGCTTTACCGCCTCTGGGCGTGACGCCCGCATCATGCGCACGCTGGCGAATCAACGTCAATTGAGTGCGATGGAGGCGAAGCCACTCAGCGATGCTGCCCGGGATTTGCTGGGCGATTGGGTGCAGTCTGGGTGGGTGCATGCCGACGACTGATTCAGCGCAGCAGCCACCACTGGCATTGTTGCAAGGTGCATTCTCTGGGCCGGGTCAGTTCGCTCAGCTCATTCGTGACGCGCTCGCTGTCGCTGCACAGGAGGGCTGGAGTGAGATGGTGTGGAGCGATCCCGATTTTGAAAGCTGGCCTTTGCGTGAAAAAGCGGTGGCTGACTCGTTGAATGGTTGGGCCCAAAGGGGGCGCAAACTGGTGCTTTTGGCAAGTCGATACGATTCGGTGCAGCGATTTCAGCCCCGTTTTGTTTCTTGGCGCGGCATGTGGGACCACATTGTTGAATGTCGGGTTTGCAAGGGTGTGGATGCCAACGAATTCCCCAGTGCGCTGTGGAGTCCATATTGGGCAATGCAACGGCTAGACCCGGTTAGAACTACGGGTTTTGCGGGGTGTGAACCCCGAAGGAGGCTCTTGCTGCGTGAGACTTTGGACGAGCTGCGTAAGCAAAGCGCCCCTGGCTTTGCGGCAAGTACCTTGGGTTTGTAATCTGCGCCTAGGGTTTTCCCGGATACGTTTTGTCAAA
>JBJOLD010000113.1:0-6089 GCA_046045765.1 Pseudomonadota bacterium
AATTAGTACGAAAACGTGAATCCCTTCGGAATTTCCGAAAAGCCTTCTAATGTAGCAGACGGGTTGGGTTCCCGCAAGACTAGTTGCATGACTACTTGATCCAAAGGCGCAATGAGTCCCACGTACGACCCAAAATGCCCGCCTGATCTACGGCATCAAGCGCCAGTAAAGGTACATCGACCAGCGTTTGATCACCTGAGGTTACGTGTAGCGTAGCTATGACTTGGCCTTTGGCCATGGGTGCCATCAAGGGTTCTGTTCGCACCACCTCGGACTTGATTTTGGCTGCTGTGCCAGCAGGCACCGCAATCACAATTGCTTGGGAACGACCCAGCTTCACGGTGGGTGCAGCGCCTTTCCACACCTTGGGTGTAGCCACGGCCTGATCCGCATCGAACAACTTGACCGGCTCGTAAGCGGTGTATCCCCAGTTCAATAGCTTTTGCGACTCGTTGGCACGAGAGTTTTCGCTGGATGCGCCCAACACAATCGACAAAAGACGGCGACTACCGGTGGCCGACGGGCTGCCCGCAGGGGCACCCGCAGATACCAAATTAGGATAATCCCGCTTGGCGGTAGCTACCATGCAGTAGCCGGCCGCGTCGGTATGGCCGGTTTTCAGGCCGTCCACGGTGGGGTCACGAAACAGCAGAAGATTGCGATTGCTGTCGTTGGCGGCGGGGGTGCCGGGGTAACGGTACTTTTTAATAGCGTAAAAGCCCACGTAGTCGGGAAAATCGCTCATCAAGCGGGTGGCCAGCACACTCAGGTCGCGCGCTGTGGTGATGTGGCCGGCTTCGGTCAGCCCCTCTGGGTTTTTATAACCGGTGGATTTCATGCCTAGGGCTTTGGCTTGCTCGTTCATCATTTGTACGAACCGCTCGGCAGATCCGCCCACACCTTCAGCCAACGCCATGGTGGCATCGTTGCCGCTTTGCACAATCATGCCTTTGATCAGATCTTCCACCGGCACCTGCATCTTGGGGTCGATAAACATGCGGGAGCCTGGCATTTTCCACGCGCGCTCGCTGACCGGCAAGGCTTGCTTGAGGTCTATTTTTTTGGAACGCAACGCATCAAACACCAAATAGGCCGTCATTAACTTGGTAAGAGATGCAGGCTCCAGCGCTGAGTCGATGTCTTTGGCGGCCAGTATTTGGTTGGCGGTCACATCCAGCAACATAAAAGAACGCGCGGCAATTTCCGGTGGCTGCGGCGTTTGTGCAGAAACAGTCAGGCACACGGTGGCCACAAAAGCGGCTAAAAATGATTTCATTTGGGGGTGAGGAAAAGTGAAGCTAAACGAGAGGCGCATTCAGGTGGCGGACTACCAAGCTGCGCAAAAGGGGCAATTGTCCATGAAAGAAATGCTCTACCCCGGGGATAACAGTGACTGGCAGGGTTTGGGGGCGCGCCCAGTTCAACACGTCGGCCAGCGGCACCGTGTCGTCCACTTCGCCATGAACCACCAGGGTACGGCTGTGCAACTCCGGGGGAATAGGCGCCACCTGAAAGCGGGTAGCAGCGGTGCCCACCAGTACCAACTTTTCGGGTGTGCGTGCAGGGCCCAATGCCTGCACCGCGTGGCTAGTCACAAAGGAGCCGAATGAAAACCCTGCCAAGGCCAATGCGCCCTCTGGCGCAAAGTGGGCGATGGCGGCCAGCATGTCTTGCAACTCGCCGCGGCCTTCGTCGTAACTACCTTCACTTTTACCGATACCGCGAAAGTTAAACCGCACCGAGCGCCAACCACTGAGCACAAAAGCGCGGGCCAGGGTTTGCACCACTTTGTTGTCCATGGTGCCGCCAAACAGCGGGTGGGGATGGGCGATGACGGCGGTGCCGCGAAAGGTAGGGAAGTCCGCCTCAGACGGCGTATCCACCAGCACTTCAAGCGCACCACTGGGCCCTGCAATGGTGCTGCGTTGGGATTGGGCATTCATAAATTGCTATTATTTTTATAGCTACCTACGCATATTGCGCAGGGGCTAGAAGTCTAAAGGTCTAAAAATCAATTAGCGACCAAGGTGGGCTGGCGTAACCAGTCGCTCGACCACGTTGCCGTTTTTGAGGTGCGACTCGACGATCTCTTCAATATCTTGCAGGTCAACGTAGCTATACCACACGGCTTCGGGATAGACCACGGCTACCGGGCCGCCTGCGCAGCGGTCTAGACAGCCCGCTTTGTTTACGCGGACTTGGCCGGGACCCGAAATGCCGGCCTCTTTGACAAGATTTTTACAGCGATCAAACGCCGCTTGGGCTTGGTGCTGTGCGCAGCATTCTTCGCCATTTTTGCGCTCATTGAGGCAGAAAAAAATGTGTCGCTCGTAGTACGACTGGGCTTCTGTGGTGTGTGTCATGGGGTAATTTTAGGTTTTTGCGTTTTGCCGCCCGATTTGGGTCATGACATAAACCAACGCGACATAGGGCCAAACCCAGCCCAACCACTGGGCCAACCCGTGAAACCGAATGAACCGGCCCTGCTCCCATTCGTGCAAAGTTTGCGCGAAATAGGCGCTTTCTGGGGCTTGATTCAGCAAATTAAGGTGCAGCCCAAGCGCAAGCAACAGCAGCGTGGCGCTGGCTCGCCATGGGGCCAGCGCCATGGCGATGCCCGATACAAATGCCGCCACTATGCCAATTTGGGCGGGCAGGTCTAGCCAAGCCCAGGCATGGCTGGGGCCCCAACTCAAGGCCGCTGACAACGCAGTAACTGCCACCCCCATTCCCACGCATACCGGCACAAACAGCGCTCGTCGCCAGCGCGAGCGAATCACGCACGACCCCAGTAGACAGGGAATCAGCAACCCCAGCATCACGCAGATCACCTGCGATCCTGGAAGCAAGGGCTGCAACTCTGCGGCGCGCACGGGAATCCACTCCAACAGCGGTGTGTCGTCCAACCACTCGGCCAGCGCCCACTCCAAACGCTCTACGACTTGACCCAAACCAAAAGGCACTGCAGCCGGAAATAGCAAGGCCGTAGGCCACAGCGCCAGCAACGTCAAACCGCCACGGGCCTGCGGAACAAACCAGCGCGCACGGAAACGGCTCCAATGGTCTATGGCGCCCCAACGTTCCAGCAACACAGCTACTGCCGCACCCAACAGCGCTCCTGCGGTGTTAAGCAACCAGTCCTCGCGGGAAGGCACGCGCCCGGGAAGATAATTCTGCAAAGTTTCCATGCACAGGGACAACAGGCACGCCAATACGATGGGACCCCACAGCGCCACACCGCCACGGCCAGTGCGCAACGCCACCAACGCGAGCAAGCCGCCCAATGGGGCATAACCCACTACGTTAATGGCAACGTCAAAGCCCGTCCAATAGCGGGGAACAGGGGCCATCAGGAATGCCCAGGGCTCAATACCTTGGTCGCGCCACTCAATGAAGGGGTAGAGGCTGGCATACACAATCAGCGCCGTATAGGTCAGCACCAAAGGCGAGGCTGCGGTCTTATGCATGGCCTGAGGCGTAGTGTCAGAAGGGTTTGACCACGACCAATATCACCACTGCCACCAACATAAGCACCGGGATTTCGTTAAACCAACGAAACCACACATGGCTGCGGCGCACATCGCCTGCCTCAAATTTACGCAACATGCGCGCACAGGCATGGTGGTAGCCCAATACCAGTATCACCATAAAGAGCTTGGCATGCATCCAACCGCTGCCCGGGCCCCAGCCAATGCCATAGCCGATCCAGAGCCACAAGCCCAACGCCAAAGCAGGCACCGCCAAAATCGTAGTGAAGCGCATCAGCTTACGTGCCATCAGCATGAGCCGAGCGCGCTCAGCCTCAGAACCGGGGGGCACCATAGCCAAATTGACAAAAATGCGTGGCAAATAGAACAGGCCCGCAAACCAACTGGCCACGAATACGATGTGAAAAGATTTAACCCAGAGCATGCCCAAAGTGTATCCACGGTCGTGAAATAGCCCACACACGCTGCAAGTTATTTGTAAGTTGCATTGATAGAACTAGGGTAAACCCTTATATTTAACGCTTACCTTCTTTGAAAGGACTCCCCATGTCCCACCTTGTTGCACTGATCAAGTCGCTTTTTCCCCATGTCCCCTCTCAAAAAGAGCGCGACGTTGCGTATTTGAACCAATCAACCGACATCTACGACATTGAGCGTCGCATGCAAGAAATTGATAGCCGCCCACGTCACACCTTTGGGCTGACGCCAGGGTTCCAACAAGGGGCGCGGTAGTGGGCGACTCAGCAACCCAGCCAGACTGCCTGCGCGACAACGTCGTAGCGCTAGTCCAAAGTGGCAGCAACGTGATGGCCCTGCCCTTTGACATTGCGCGGGAGCAATATGCCAGCGCCGTGCGCGCCGGGCTAATTGAGCGCTCTATGCTGGCCTCGGCCCAATTTGGGCAAACCCTGAACGCGCTAGAGCGCTTGGTGCTGGGCCCCTGGGCTCGCTCGCATTAAGCGCCAGCGCCCTACCGCTACCTTTTTTAAGCCCGCACCTGCCCCGCTGGTTTTGGTTCTTTGGGCACTGCAGACATCGGTGCACGAATTATCCGAATCGGACTTGATCTTATTACCGGGTAGCCGCTGTGTGCCAGCGCTGTGGAGCGGACAAAAAAAACCCCAGCACAAGGGCTGGGGTGGTAAGCCTATTTGCTGTCACACATCAAGGCCCCGCTCAGGGAGGAAAAGCGGGAGGTAGCAAGCTACCCGGTAGCGAATATAGCAAAGCTCACGCCCACCTGCAACGCCACGCGCGCCATAGCCCACAAATATTTACAAAAATTTGACTCGGACTGACAAAATTGCCGCCCATTTGTCCCTCACGCGACGACGCCGTGCAGTCGAGTGAAAGCAGCTTACCGTTAAACCCTGCAGGATCTGCGGTTTCTCAGGCACAATTTTCCTATGACCCATTCGACCCCTCGCACCCCTCCAACTCCTTTTGCCGCGTTTCCTGCAGGCCGCCCCCGCCGCCTGCGCCACGATATCTTCACCCGCAACCTGGTGCGCGAAAACACGCTCACCGCGCATGACCTGATCTACCCGGTGTTTGTGGTGAACGGCAGCAACCAGCGTGTACCCATCGCCTCTATGCCGGGCGTCGAGCGCCTGAGCCTGGACCTGCTGTTGCCCGTGGCCGAGCAGTGCGTAAAGCTGGAGATTCCGGTGATGGCGCTGTTCCCAGTGGTGGACCAGTCGCTCAAGGACTACGGCGGCACCGAAGCGCTCAATCCCGACGGCCTGGTGCCACGCGTGGTGCGCGCCCTGAAGCAAGAATTTCCCAGCCTGGGTGTGATGACCGACGTGGCGCTTGACCCGTTTACCAGCCACGGCCAGGACGGCCTGCCCGACACCCGCCCCGAAACCGAGGGCTACATCCTCAACGACGAAACCGTTCAAGTGCTGGTGCAACAAGCCCTGACGCAAGCCCGCGCAGGGGTGGACATCGTGGCGCCCAGCGACATGATGGACGGGCGCATTGGCGCCATTCGCGCGGCGCTGGAGGCTGAGGGCCTGATTCACACCCGCATCATGGCCTACAGCGCCAAATACGCCTCCGCTTTTTATGGCCCGTTTCGCGATGCCGTGGGCTCTGCCGCCAACCTGGGCAAAAGCAACAAAAGGGTCTACCAAATGGACCCCGCCAACAGCGACGAAGCCCTGCGGGAAGTGGCCATGGACCTGGCCGAGGGCGCCGACACGGTGATGGTGAAGCCGGGCATGCCCTACCTGGACATCGTGCGCCGCGTGAAAGACACCTTTCATGTACCCACCTTTGCCTACCAGGTATCGGGCGAATACGCCATGCTCAAGGCGGCTGCGGCCAACGGTTGGCTGGACCACGATGCCGTCATGCTCGAAAGCCTGCTGGCCTTCAAGCGCGCCGGGGCCGACGGCGTGCTGAGCTACTTCGCCATACAGGCGGCCCAGGCCTTGCACGCCTGAGCCCACAACCCCACCCGGCGGACCCACTGTGCCCACCTCTGACGCACTGAACCTCATCGAGTTCAGCCTTGGCACCCTGCGGTATGTGGACGCCGAAGCCATGGCGCCTGCCACAGGCCATTTCCACTGGCTCATGGTGTCGCGGGATGCCCCG
>JBJOLD010000140.1:0-2944 GCA_046045765.1 Pseudomonadota bacterium
TGGCGCAAGACCCGCTGAAGTGTGCGCTGCTGTTCAGCGGCCTGTACGACATTGCGCCGCTGCGCTACAGTTATCTGCAACCGCAGATTCAACTGGACGACGGCATCATCTGCCGCAACTCACCCGCCTTCTTGGCGCGCCCCTGCAAGACCCCGGCCTGGATTACCTGGGGCGGCAACGAGTCGACTGAGTTTGCACGCCAGGCTGAGATTTTTGATGCTGCGTGGCGAGCCCAAGGCAACGCCGCTGAGCTGCGGCCCATTGCAGGCGCAGACCATTTCAGCGTGATTCATGGGCTGGAAGACCCGCAGAGCGAAGTGACGCAGTGGTTGGCACGCCAATTGGACGCCAGCGCTTCAACCTAGGCGCTGCGAAAAATATAGCTGCTTACGCATATTGCATGCGGGTTGCAGCTATATTCGTCACTGAATTACATATTGCGCCGGTACTGACCACCCACCTCAAACAGGGCGTTGGTGATTTGGCCTAGCGAGCACACCCGCACCGCGTCCATCAGCACCTCGAACACGTTTTTGTTTTCGATCACGGCTTGCTGCAAAGTCTTGAGCATGGCCGGAGCTGCTTCTGCATGGCGGGCGTGAAAGTCGGCCAGTCGCTTGAGCTGGCTTTGCTTTTCATCGTCGGTGCTGCGGGCCAGCTCCAACTTGTCCATGACCTGGTCGCCATGCGGGTTGCGGAAGGTGTTCACGCCGATGATGGGCAGCTCGCCGGTATGCTTGAGCATCTCGTAGGTCATGCTCTCGTCTTGAATCTTGCCGCGTTGGTAGCCGGTTTCCATGGCACCCAGCACGCCGCCGCGTTCGGCAATGGCTTCAAACTCTTTGAGCACGGCTTCTTCCACCAACTCGGTGAGTTCTTCGATGATGAACGCGCCCTGGTTGGGGTTCTCATTCTTGGCCAAGCCCCACTCGCGGTTGATGATGAGCTGAATCGCCATGGCGCGGCGCACGCTGTCTTCGGTGGGCGTGGTAATGGCCTCGTCAAACGCGTTGGTGTGCAAGCTGTTGCAGTTGTCGTAAATCGCGATCAACGCTTGCAGCGTGGTGCGGATGTCGTTGAACTGGATCTCCTGCGCGTGCAGGCTGCGGCCACTGGTTTGGATGTGGTACTTGAGCTTCTGGCTGCGCTCATTCGCACCGTATTTTTCTTTCATCGCCACGGCCCAGATGCGCCGCGCCACGCGGCCCATTACGGTGTACTCGGGGTCCATGCCGTTGCTGAAGAAGAACGACAGATTGGGCGCAAAGTCGTCAATGTGCATGCCGCGCGCCAAGTAGGCTTCGACAAACGTAAAGCCGTTGCTGAGGGTGAACGCCAGCTGGCTGATGGGGTTGGCTCCGGCTTCGGCAATGTGGTAGCCGCTGATGCTCACACTGTAGAAATTGCGCACGTCGTGGTGCACAAAATACTGGGCAATGTCGCCCATCACTTTGAGGCTGAACTCAGTGGAAAAGATGCAGGTGTTCTGACCCTGGTCTTCTTTCAGGATGTCGGCCTGCACCGTGCCGCGCACGTTGGCCAACACCCATTCCTTGATTTTTTCGGTCTCGGTAGCAGTGGGTTCGCGGCCGTTGTCGGTGGTGAACTTTTCAATGTTTTGGTCAATCGCCGTGTTCATGAACATGGCCAGAATGCTAGGCGCAGGGCCGTTGATGGTCATGCTGACCGACGTGGCCGGGTTGCACAGGTCAAAGCCGCCGTACAGCACCTTCAGGTCGTCAATGGTGGCAATGCTCACGCCGCTGTTGCCCACCTTGCCGTAGATGTCGGGTCGTGGGTCGGGGTCGTTGCCGTACAGCGTGACCGAGTCAAACGCGGTGCTCAGGCGCTTGGCCGCCATGCCGCTACTCAGAAGCTTGAAACGGGTGTTGGTGCGGAAGGCATCGCCTTCGCCCGCGAACATGCGGGTGGGGTCTTCGCCCTCGCGCTTGAAGGCAAAGGTGCCTGCGGTGTAAGGGTAGCTGCCAGGCACGTTGTCCAGCATCAGCCACTTCAAGATTTCGCCGTGGTCTTCGTACTGGGGCAAGGCCACTTTGCGGATGGTGGTGCCACTGAGCGATTTGGTGGTGAGCGCGGTGCGAATCTCTTTGTCGCGAATTTTCACTACGTATTCGTCCCCAGCGTAGGCCCTTTGCATCTCGGGCCACTGCGCCAGCAGCTTGCGGGCTGCGCCATCTTGGCGCTCTTCGCGCTGCTCGGCCAGGTCGATAGCGGCCTCAGAAGCACGGGCTTTGCCAGGTTTTCCCACTTGCAACATGGCTGCAGCGGCGCGCAGCTGTTGAATCTCGCGGGCCAGCGATGCTTGTGCACGGGTTTTGGATTTGTAGCCGCGCACCGTGTCGCTGATTTCGGCCAAGTAGCGCGTGCGCGCTGCGGGCACCACCGGCATTTGGTTGCTGCTGTGGCGCACATTCACGCGGGGTAACAGGCTTTGGGGCTGCACCTTCATGCCCAGGGCAATCAGGCGCTCCAGTAGCGCTTGGTACAGCGCGGTCACGCCATCGTCATTAAAGCGGGCGGCCATGGTGCCAAACACTGGCATTTGCTCTGTGGGCGTGGTCCAGGCTTCTTTGTTGCGCTGCACTTGCTTGGCCACATCGCGCAGAGCGTCGGCAGCACCCTTGCGGTCAAACTTGTTGATAGCCACAAACTCGGCAAAGTCCAGCATGTCGATTTTTTCCAGCTGGCTGGCCGCACCGAACTCAGGCGTCATGACATACAGAGGCACATCCACATGCGGCACGATGGCCGCGTCACCCTGGCCGATGCCCGAGGTCTCGACCACGATCAAATCAAAGCCTGCCACCTTGCAAGCAGCAATTACGTCGGGCAGGGCTTTGCTGATTTCAGAACCAAAGTCGCGCGTGGCCAGGCTGCGCATGAAAACGCGCTGGCCGTTGCTCCAAGGCGATATCGCATTCAT
>JBJOLD010000239.1:0-3818 GCA_046045765.1 Pseudomonadota bacterium
TTCCACGCGAGGCAGCTCCGCAATGATGGCCACCCGCATCATTGCGGTGCGGCATGGTGAGACGGCATGGAATGTGGACACCCGCATTCAAGGCCAACTCGACATTGCGCTCAATGACAAAGGCCGCTGGCAAGCCCAGCGCGCAGGGCTGGCATTGGCGGACGAGCCCATAGACCGTATTTACTCCAGTGATTTAGTGCGCGCCCATGCCACTGCGCAAGCGATTGCCGAGCACACCAGCAACCCGGCAGCCCGCCAAGTGCACTTGCACACCGGTTTACGTGAACGCGGCTTTGGCACCTTCGAGGGCCAGACTTGGGGCGATATTGAAATCAAATGGCCAGAAGAGTCACGCCGCTGGCGCTTGCGAGACCCGCACTTTGCACCGCCGGGTGGCGAAACGCCGCTGCAATTGCGCGAACGTGTTGCCCGTACAGTGAACGAACTTGCCGCCCGACACGTGGAAGAGCAAATTGTGTTGGTGGCGCATGGCGGAGTCATGGATGTGCTGTACCGCCTGGCCACCCAGCAAGACATTGGTGCGCCGCGCACCTGGGAACTGGGCAACGCCGCTATCAATCGCCTACTGTGGACACCGGATGCACTCACATTGGTGGGCTGGGCCGACACGCGGCATTTTGACGACGGTGCCCTCGACGAAATTGGCGCCTAGAGCAAGTGCTTAAGCCGCGCAATCAACCCACTAATTCTGGTGCAGGTTTGTTAGGCGGCGTTACACCCAGATGCCGATACGCCGCCAGCGTGGCAATGCGCCCACGCGGTGTGCGCTGCAAATAACCCTGTTGAATGAGATACGGCTCGATCACATCTTCAATAGTTTCGCGCTCTTCACCAATACTGGCAGCAATGTTGTCCAGCCCCACGGGGCCACCGTCAAAACGGTGAATCACGGCCTCAAGCAGTTTGCGGTCCATCAGGTCGAGGCCCTGTGGGTCCACGTCCAGCATGGCCAATGCCCGGTTGGCAATATCCAGCGTGATGGTACCGTCGCCTTTTACATCGGCGTAATCACGCACGCGACGCAATAGGCGGTTGGCAATGCGTGGCGTGCCACGTGAACGACGGGCGATCTCAAAACCACCGTCCGGGTCCATGGGCACATTGAGCAGACCCGCGCTGCGCTTAACAATGCGCCCCAACTCTTCGGACGTATAAAACTCTAACCGCGCCACGATGCCAAAACGGTCGCGCAACGGGTTGGTCAACATGCCTGCGCGGGTGGTGGCACCCACCAGAGTGAAGGGCTGCAAATCGAGCTTGATTGAGCGCGCCGCAGGACCTTCACCAATCATGATGTCGATCTTGTAGTCTTCGAGCGCGGGGTACAAAATTTCTTCTACTACCGGGCTGAGTCGGTGGATTTCGTCAATAAAAAGAACGTCGTTCTTCTCAAGGTTGGTCAACAGCGCAGCCAAATCTTTAGGCTTTTCCAGCACCGGTCCGCTGGTTTGGCGCAAGTTGACGCCCAGTTCATGTGCAATGATGTGGCTTAGCGTGGTCTTGCCCAGCCCGGGCGGGCCAAATAGCAGCACATGATCCAGCGCCTCAGAGCGTTTTTTAGCCGCTTCAATGAAAATTTCTAGCTGCTCCCGCACCTTGGCTTGGCCCACATATTCGTCAAGCAGCTTAGGGCGCAGAGCACGTTCTATGGCCTCTTCGCTGGGGTTGACAGGGGCAGCTGACACCATGCGCAGGGCAGGTGCGGGGGAAAAATTGTCGGTCTGGATAGTCACCTGCGCACTATAGCGCGGGGCCAGCTAGAAATGGCGCCCAGGTCAAGTCGCATACAGTTTCGACCGATAAAGAAATTGTGTTTTTTAACCACTTGGGTACCCGCATACAGCCGAAATGAGTGGCCAGTGCGGGAAGCACAGTAACCAACGCTACTTGGCCAACGCCTTCAACGCCAACTTGATGCCGTCGCTTACCCCGACATCAGAGGGCAGAGCCTTGAGTGCCAACGCAGCCTCTTTGTCGCTGTAGCCCAGAGCAATCAGCGCTTGCAGAATGTCGGCTTGCGCATCGCTGGCGCCACCGGACGGGGCGCCAATGTCTGCTCCCAGCTTGCCTTTAAGCTCCAGCAGCAGGCGCTCAGCAGTTTTTTTGCCGATGCCTGGCACTTTGATAAGCCGTCCGGCTTCTTGCAGGGTGACTGCTTGTGCCAAATCGCCAACGCCCATGCCCGAGAGCACCGAGAGCGCTGTGCGTGGCCCCACGCCGGAAATTTTGATGAGTTCGCGAAACGCCTCGCGCTCATTGGCACTGCCAAAGCCATACAGCAACTGCGCATCTTCACGCACCACAAAATGGGTCAGCAAACTCACTTTTTGGCCCTCGGCAGGCAGGTTGTAAAAGGTGCTCATGGGCACCAGCACCTCGTAGCCCACACCGCCGCAGTCCACGATGATCTGCGGTGGGTTTTTGTCGCTGAGAATGCCTGTGAGTTTGCCGATCATTTGTGCCTATCATGCGGGTTGTCGTTTAAGGAATTATCAGCTTGATTCTCCGCCACACTTTTGCCCCTCTGAACAATACCCGCCTGTCGCACCTGTGCGGCCCCACTGACGAAAATTTGCGCACCATCGAGATTGCGCTGGACGTGCGCGTGGCCCACAGGCACGAGCAATTCAAAGTGGAAGGCCCCAAAGCCAAAGCCCAGCGCGCCATGGACATGCTGCAAGCGCTATACGAAATGGCCGCCCGCCCCATACCGCCTGCCACGGTGCAGCTCATGCTCAGTGGTGATGGTTCTGCCGACGCAGCCGACGGCCCCACGCTGGCCACCCGCCGCGCCGACCTGAAACCCCGTACCCAAAACCAGGCGCTGTACCTGGACAACATTGCCGAGTTCGACATCACTTTTGGCATTGGCCCGGCTGGTACTGGCAAAACCTATCTGGCGGTGGCCGCTGCGGTGGACGCTTTGAGCCGCAGTGCTGTGCAGCGCATTGTGCTCACCCGCCCGGCGGTGGAGGCCGGTGAACGCTTGGGCTTTTTGCCCGGTGATTTGAACCAGAAGGTGGACCCGTATTTGCGTCCGTTGTACGACGCGTTGTACGACTTGATGGGCTACGACCAGGTGCACAAAGCCTTTGAGCGCCAGCAGCTGGAAATTGCGCCGCTGGCTTTTATGCGCGGACGTACGCTGAACAACGCCTTTGTGATTCTGGACGAGGCACAAAACACCACGCCCGAGCAGATGAAGATGTTTTTAACCCGTGTGGGCTTTGGCACCAAGACGGTAATTACCGGCGACCTGACCCAGATTGATTTAGCCAAAACCCAGCTCAGCGGGCTGGTGGAGGCAGAGCGCGTGTTGCGCCGCACGCCAGGCATTGCCATCACCCGGCTGACCAGTGCCGACATCGTGCGCCACCCGCTTGTCGCGCGCATTGTGGATGCCTATGAGGACGCGCGATTTGAAGACGCCACCGCCGCACTGGCAGTGCCCGAGCCAGAACCCTTACTGCCCCGCGTGGGCCTGCCCAAAACCCGAACACCGAAAGCCCGCTGATGCTGCCCGAACTCACACTCTCTTTGCAATTTGGCAAGATCAAAGACGCAGAAAAACACCGCGCCGCCCTGGCCCGCCACAAGGTAACCCGCTGGATACGCAACACGCTGGAGGTGGACGGCGAAATCACCGTGCGCATTGTGGATGCCGAAGAAGGCCAAACCCTGAACCGCGACTACCGCCAAAAAGACTACGCCACCAACGTGCTGACGTTTGATTACACGCAAGAGCCCGTGGTCACCGCAGACCTGGTACTGTGCGCGCCGGTGATTGCCAAAGAAGC
>JBJOLD010000256.1:0-16048 GCA_046045765.1 Pseudomonadota bacterium
CTTGGCTCTTCTCCGCACACTCAATGGTCTTGGCAAGGCTTTCAATTGCTTCCCGCATGCTGGCGGTTGAAATTGAACCCTTGGCATAGCTCTTCAAGTCGCAATTCACATATGTTCGTGACTGCGAATACGGCTCGTCGTACCAGAAGACGACGTCCGAGGGGTGAGTTTTGACATCGTGGTTTTCTTTATTCTCACAAGGCCAGTTCAGGTTGGTGTGCTCCATGCGTCCCCATAGGAACTCAAGGAAAATTCCCTTAGACAGCTTTTCAGCCATCTTGGCAATATTGATCGTTTCAGCCATCACCCCCCCTTTAATGTTTTTTTATTAGTTACTATTTCACCACAAAAAGATCGGCTCCTTTTGAAAGGCGCTTTGCTTTTTGAGCTTTGGTACGACGCGCCATATCGAGCGACGCATGACATCGAATTACTGGGGCTCTAGTTGGGAGTCAACAGAGCGTCAACATATAGGCACAACTGGCGTCACTATTTTCCCAGATACCGTAGGTTTATTGGTGCGCATCTCAAAGTGGAGCGATTTTGAGTATGCTTAACTCTCATTTCAAACAAGTTGTATCTTTTGTGTGCCAGGTGCGATATGAAAGCGTTCATGGCTCATTGACCGGTACACATTGTCCAAGCTGGCTAGGATATTCATGTTGTCGTTGAAATAAGCCAATACCGAAATGTCGATGCGATTTGGAAATACTATTTCGGTGTTGTCTGCAAGCAGCGCGTCCATCAGCTTCAAGTCCTTAAAGCTCAAAAGACCTACAGAAGTATTTTTCAAGATTTTCCGATTCCAACCATTGCTTTCTCTAAAAATTTTGCCGTCGGCGAGCAGGTTTAAATCGCAAATCCACTCCCCCTGTGCCTTTACCGTCCACTCTTTGAGGTCAGTATCTTTAGCAACGTTCTTGTTAAAACACACAGTCCACATACTACGTATCGCTTCGGCAGGGGAGCTGCGAATGAGATTCAAGTACACAATCTGTTCTTTCGCTTTCATGCCAACTAACCAACCATGCATGAATAGTACGGTCTTAAAAAAGATGAGTTGTCGGTGCGATGCCCGGCGAAGCTCCATTGCAAGCGATTCACCGAGGTGTTTGTTTTCGAAAGACTCTTCAATCGGGTCGGCAAGCATAGCCATATCCATATCTGAAAGGTCCAGAGAAAACCGCGCGATCGCCGCCACCAGTTTGAGCATATCGCAGAGGTTTAGCTCCTTAAAGTGGACTCGAGTGAGATGTAGGAGCACCGAGTATTCGAGTCGCTCTTGGTCGTTGAGAAGAATATTAAAGCGACGATTTATATCTTCTTTTGTCAGCATTTGATCAACAGCGTCTTGTATAGAGTCGGCAGACTGCAGTAGTGACAAAAACTCACTGGCAGTGGCATTCGCCTCCAATAGAGACCGCATACTGGCTGGGACCTTGTGTACGCATTCAGTATTCTTGAAATAGAAGATGATTATGCAAACGCCGAATTTCTCAGTGTAGATAAGCCCATGATGAATTGTGTCGCAAGATGCTGGGGGAATCTTGCCAGGTTCAACCAATGCAGTATGTAGTTCCAACTCGCCAGTTTCAAGTGCAAATACATTAAGCCTATTGCGAAATTCGTCTCCTCCCGCTTGCGCCAGACTAAGCATACGGAGCTTTCTAAAATTAAACTGTCCTCCCCACAAAGTTGTTGTTGCGTCTAAAAAGTGTGTAACTTCGTGCTTCAAGAGTGCCCGGAAGTCCATCACTGTCTTATTCACAGAGTCACCGGGCTCCCAAGCTATAGCTTGCTGGAAGGTTATAAGGTGCTTCTTCTCATACTTATCCATCATGATGATGTTCGAGAAGAAGTCATAGGAAGCTTCCTGATTTGTGGCCGCAAGAATTTTAGGCATATGCATGGTAAGTGGGAGATTAATGGTTTGTCACTGCAGTTAGGAATTAAGAAATTACTTATTTTTAATAACGCAAATTGTTTTGCTTATAGGGCAAATTGTGTGGGCACACGCCTAAATGCACCCTGCTTACCCCAATCAATTTGATAAATTTCACGTTCGCCAATGATTTATAGTTTTTGCCTAATCCCCAATTATGAAAGTTGTGCACTGTAGAAAGTGCAAATCCCAGATAGAGTTGTAATTTTTTGTAATCTTCAACACAGCCTTGTATTATTTGCATGACTTTTGAGCCCCTCGTTAGAAGATTAAGATGCCTGTACAGGATGTCAATTTTCTACAGGCTGTGTAGCTGGATCGTAATTGAGTGTGGAAAAATGAGCTTGTTTTGGACTAAATTACATTAATTTCAATCAAATACAAGTGATGTAAGGTGTTGATTTAATTTTGTTTTATTGAGATTAGCCATTCTGTTAATCCATAGGTCCCTAGTTCGAGCCCAGGTCGAGGAGCCAATATACAAAGGGGTTGCGAGTGATCGCAGCCCTTTTCTTATTTTGGCGCTGTAGCTGGAAAGCAGTCCATCAATCCGCCTGCTGCCATGCCAGAAGTTTAAAGGCGTGGGTAAAAAAATCTTCGCTGCCAAAATTGCCGGACTTCAACGCTAGGTGGAGGCCACCCGTCCTGCCGCTCTGGTTGCCATGACCGTCATTTCTGTCGAAATAACACCATGGCACGCCCGGTGCAATCTGGGGGCCGATCTGCAACTGATGGATACCAAGTGCCTGCACGCAGGCGCCAGAGGTTTCCCCACCAGCCACCACCAATTGACCCACACCCATAGCCACCAGGCTGCGCGCTACCTGGGCGAGTGTCTTTTCGATCATGTCACCGGCTGCCGATGCTCCTTGGCTTTGCTGCACAGCAGCCACGGCGCCGGGTTCGGCAGTGGAATAAATTAACACTGGATCGCTGCTCCCCGCAGCGAGATGCATTTTGGCCCAAGCTAAAGCTTCAGCCCCCACGTCTTCGCCGGCAGCCAACCGCACAGGATCGACCGCAAACGCAGAGCCGCCCTGTGCCAGGAAATGCCGGATCTGCCCATTGGTCGCGACCGAACAGCTACCAGAGAGGATGGCGCGCATGCCAGTTGCGGTCGGCAGCTTCGACGTTCCAGCAGACGGCTTGATGCCGAAGTTCTGCGGCAAGCCGATAGCCAGGCCAGAGCCGCCTGCAACCAGTTTATGCCCCTTCAGCGAAGCGCCTAGGCTGGAAATGTCTGCATTCGAGATGGCGTCGGCTATGACCATGCCGATACTTTGCGATTGCAATTCGGTCATGCGCTTTTTTATCGCATCCGGCCCTGCCGCTACCGCGCCGTGATCCAGCAGGCCAATCTTGCGCGACGATTGCGCTTGCAACACACGAACCAGATTGGCGTCCTTCATTGGCGTTAGCGGATGGTGCTGCATGCCGGATTCGTTCAACAACACATCACCGACGAAAAGATGGCCTTTGAACACCGCCCGCTGGTTGTCTGGGAACGCCGGCGTGCCGACTGAAAAGCTGCAGCCCAATGCATCCATCAGCGCCTCGGTTACTGGGCCGATGTTACCGGCCGGACTGCTGTCGAACGTGGAGCAATATTTGTAATAAATCTGTTGCGCGCCCTGCGCGGTGAGCCAGGCCTGCGCCTGCAGCGACTGCGCGACAGCCTGGGCGGCGGGAATCGTTCGTGACTTGAGGGCGATAACGACGGCGTCATAAGGCGCGTCCACTGCCAGCGCGACGTTAGGCACACCGAAGGCCTGCAGCACACGCATGCCGCCCTTCACTAGGTTGTTGCTCAGGTCGGTGGCGCCGGTGAAGTCGTCTGCGATGCACCCAAGCAGCAGCGACTGGCGCGCAGCGGTTCTCGCCGTATCGGAGCTTGCAATCATGGCCAAGTCTCAGGAGGTTAGGCGGTCAAAAATGCGCACCTTCTTATTTGCTACCCAACCTCGCGTCAACTCGTCAAATTTTAAAAAATGGCTGGTATGCAAGTGGGAATCGAAGGCGGCGCGATCAATATAGACTTCGTAAAGGTGGACCATCGTGGCAACTGCCGGGTCGACGCATACATCGAACAGCAGACAGCCAACTTCGGCGGATAAGGACTCATGTGCGTTGTTGATCACCGCGTTCAGAAATTTGCGCCGTAGGTCGGCGGAAACTTCGAACTCGACAACAACGGCGCAGGTGCCACTGTCGACATCCAGAACAGGCATTTCAGGCATGGGGTTTCTCATGTTGGGTTTAATTTTTGGCGGCAAGGCGATAAACATCCTCAACGGTCTGCAGCACTTCCAGATGCCAGACTACGGGCGTCTCGAATGGCTGATCCTTATGCAGCGCGTGCACAAAATGAGCGATCGCGTTGGCATAGCTGGCCAGGTAGTCAGCCTGCAGATCCACTTGAATTCGAGCACTTCGCCGGCCGTTCAACGTCAGGGTATCGCCTGCCAGCAAAATCTCGCCCTGCGTACCAGTCAGGCTGAATGAATCGCGCAAGCTTGGCGTCGCGTCACGGTCTGCCATGTCACCACCAACGGTGACTATCCCACCGGCTGGCAGTGCAAGTTGAATCTCGGCCATTGACTCTCCCGCAACTTGGGCGATCGCATATTGTGTTCGCGCGTGGATAACGCGCGAAGCGCCAAGCAGCCACCGCACAATATCCAGATGGTGAACTAAGACTTCCGCCACCATCAGGCGGTCCAGTACAGAAAGCAGTGGTTGACGCGCCAGTGCAGGCTGCATGCCGCTCGCGTCGGCCAGCAGCCCGTTGCTACGAGTCCAAAGCGCTGCCTGCTGTGGCTCACCTATTTGCCCATTGCGCAGCCAGTCCTCAACCTGTCGGTAGTGGGGGCGAAAACGCCAATTCTCGTGCACCATGACTCGACATCTGTTATCAAGCGCGGCAGCAAGCATGCTGGCGTCTTTCAGCGTGGGCCCCAGCGGTTTCTGGCACAGGATTGCAATGCCGCGTTGTGCCGCAGCGAGACAAGCCTCTGCGTGAGCACCGGGCGGCGTGAGCACATCGATTGCATCAAGATGTTCGTGGTCCAGCATTGCATTCAGATCAGACCAGACGCCCGGTATGTCGAAGGCGCGAGCCTGGGCCGTGGCCCTGCCAATGTCCAGGTCGCAAATGGCGACTACCTGGGCCAGATCAGAAACGCGTTGCCAGGCTGGTAGATGAAACGCACTGACCATGCCAGCGCCAACCAGGCCGATGCGCAAAGGCTTCATCCTTTTCTTCCCATATTCATCAATTCGAGCGGGCTGGCGTTCAAAATTGCGTTGCGCTGTACAGTGTCAGGAACCCATCGCGATAAATGCTGCAACACATCCGCGTAGGCGGGCCGATGTGGCAAGCGTACAAATGGCCAATCCGACCCCCACACGCAACGGTGCGCTCCGTAGGTGTTTAAAAGTGCCGCCGCGTACGGGTCGGTATCGGCGTGCGGCCAAGATTGCCGCGAAAAGCGGAACGCGCCGCTGAGTTTGATCCATGCGCGCCCGCTGCTGGCAAGCTCCAAAACGGCTTGAAAGCCGGGCTGGTTCAAGCCAGCGCGTGTGTCGGGCAAACCGCAATGGTCAATGACGATGGGCATCGACCACGAGCGCAGAACGGGCGCAATGGCAACCCAGTCCGCTGCTGCTGCCTGCACCTGGACGAACCACCCTCGGAGGGCGCACTGTTGTGCCAGCCTGCTCGCGTTTGGGCCAAGCACGGCTGCGTGACCATCGTTCTGCACGTCAAGGCGTACTCCCATCACACCTTGCGCAGACAAAGTATCGAAACGCGACGATGGTTCAGTCTGGGCCAGCCGGGCGACGCCAACCAGCCGCGGCCTTGCGCGCGCAAGCAGCGTCAGCAGTGCTGTGACATCGAGGTTGTAGCCTGCGGTCGGCGCGACCAATACCCCCTGCGTGATGTCATGTCTGTCCATCAACGCCTCCAGTGCTGGCCAGTCGGCCCATTCGTCGGGCCGCGGACGGTAGGGCGCATCCGCGGAGAATGCGTGAGCAACTGGATCGAACAAGTGCAGGTGCGTGTCGATCACGGTACTGCGGAAATGGGATTACGCTCTAGCTTCACTTCGTTTCGCAATGTGCCTGTCCTAGTCCAGCCTGCAATGTTGTCAAATAGCGCTGCCATTTTCGACTTCAAAGCGTCGCCAGTCGCGGCCGCAGTGTGCGGTGTGAGAACCACGTTGTGGAAGTTGAATAGCGGATGATCGACCTGCACTGGTTCTGTTTCAAAGCAATCTAAGCCGGCGCCCGCAAGATGCCCATTTCGTAAGCAATCGACCAGTGCAGCTTCGTCCACTAGGCCACCGCGAGACGCATTAATAAGGATGGCGCCTTGTTTCATGCGTGACAGCATCTTTGCATTGATGATGTGACGCGTGGATGGCATCAGCGGCACGTGCAGCGAGACGATGTCCGCCCGAGCCAGCAGTTCTTCAAGATGTTGTACCTTCTCAGCCTTCGAGCCCTCGGGCGCTTCGGTTAGGTCATGATAGATTGCTCGCGCACCGAAGGCCTCCAGACGCGCGGCGACAGCCTGTCCAATGCGGCCGAAGCCCACGTAGCCAACTGTCATGCCGGCTATCTCACGCGATTCGCCCCTGTAGGTGTTGACGTGCCAGTGTCCCGTGCGCATTTCGGCGTCAACGTGACAAAGCCTTTTGCAGACCGCCAGCATGAGCAGCACGGTGTGCTCTGCTACTCCAGTTGTAGTCCCTTCGGGCGTAAGCGCCAGTCGTATGCCGCGCTCGGCCATTGCTGCTACTGGTGTGGTGTCGTGGTATCCAACGCCTTGGTGGTGGATCAGCCTCAAGCTCGGCGCATTTGCGAGGTCGCTTTCCCTGAATGGCCGTGCCGCGACGATGACTGCATCAACAGATTTCAAACGATGCGAGCGCTCCTGGTCATCATCGGAACTAAGGGTTTGGAGCTGCGCGATGTTGACGGCGCAGTTGTGCAATACTTGGTAAACATCCTCGGGAGCGTGACTCCAGTAGAGAACGCGCGGAAGCGTCATGTTTTCGCCTCGTCCAGAAAAATGACAGCACCGTCGCCGAGTGCTGCCTGCAGCCACGGCGGTGCCTTCAGGCCATCGTTAACCCAGCTGTCCATCAGCTTTTCCTTGTCCTGAACCTTCCCGAGTTCGTAGACCACCGCATCCGTCCGGTCAGCGCTTACAACCACAACGCCGTCCGCATCGCCCCGAATAATATCGCCGCTGCGCACCAACGTCCCGCCAATGGCAATCTCGGTACCTAACTCGCCGGGGCCGTCCTTATGGGGTGAGTTGGGGTTGAGCCCACGCGCGCAAACCGGCATACCTGTCGCATCGATGCCAGCCAAATCACGCACCATGCCATCCGTAACAATGGCTGCTATGCCTAGGTTACGCGCCATGCCTACAAAGGCGTCGCCAATAACCGACGATTCAGCATACTCATCTGTGGCGATAACGAGAACGTCACCCGGTTTGGCATAGGCTAGTGCTGCCCAAGCTGCAAGGTTGTCGCGCGCTCGCGTGCGAACGGTGTAAGCCGGGCCGCAAAACGATGTGTTACGGGTCAGGGGGCGGATTCCATTCGCTAGCGCCCCGCGGCGGCCATTTGCATCGACTATCCATCCAGTACTGGCTTGGGCAATTGCTGCAACCAGAGTGGCGGAGGGCCGCGGGACATGCCGGCGAACGGCGAGTGTGGGTAATGAAGCCATTTTTTTTCCTTAAGTTTTCAGTCGTCAAGATGGATAAATGCCTTGCCCGTAGCCGCATCGAATAGCCGTCCACGTGCAAGATCGAAAGAGACACTGACAGAGTCGCCAGCGAGCGGAATAACGTCCCGGTCAAGCCGAGCTCGTAGCGCCATGGCGACACCGGGAAGCCGCAGTGTCACCAGCGTCTCTGCACCAAGAGCTTCGCTAGCAACAACTTCGGCTGTGATGCCACCCCGCGAAACAATCCTTACGTCTTCGGGGCGGATGCCGACCAGTACGTCCTTAACACTGGCCGCATCCTTGACGCGCGCGACAAGTGACTGGGCGTCGAGCATCTGATTTGCGAATATGAGGCGGGCCTCTCCGCCTTCTTGGCCGAGTTGGGCAGGCACCAAATTCATTGGGGGGCTGCCAAGAAAGCCGGCAACGAAGATGTTGACTGGCTTGTTATAGACCTCTAGTGGTGCGCCAATCTGCTCCACGCAACCGTTGCGCATGATGCAAATGCGGCTTCCCATGGTCATGGCCTCGACCTGATCGTGCGTGACATAGATCATGGTGGCATTGAGCCGCCGGTGAAGGCTCGTCAGCTCAGCACGCGTCGAAACGCGTAGCGCAGCGTCAAGGTTGGATAGCGGTTCATCAAACAGAAAGACTTTTGGGTCGCGGACAATTGCACGTCCAAGCGCCACTCGCTGACGCTGGCCGCCCGATAAGGCATGTGGCTTTCGATCGAGATAGGGGCCGAGTTCCAGCGTTTGCGCGGCTTGCGTAACTCGACGCTGCACTTCGTCAAGGGAAAATTTTCTCCGCCTCAGGCCGAACGCCAGATTGTCCCGCACGCTCATGTGAGGATACAACGCGTAAGACTGGAAAACCATCGCGATGTCGCGATCCCTCGCCGGCACGTTATTAACAACTTGGCCGTCGATACTTAGCTCACCGCTACTGATAGACTCAAGCCCAGCGATCATCCTTAGGGTAGTCGATTTGCCGCATCCGGATGGACCGAGCAGCACAAAAAGTTCGCCGTGCTGGATTTCAACGCTGACGTTATGCACGACGTCTTCGTGTGCATTGGGGTATCGCTTTGAAAGACCGTTGAGTGTTACTTCAGACATAGACTTTTCTCATACTGCTTTCGCACCGGAGGTGCGGATGACTTTGGCCCATTTTGCGATGTCAGCCTGCAGTTGGGTCGCGAACTGCGCGGGCGTATTTGCGAGAACTTCCACACCTGCGGCCATGAGCTTCTCGGTGACCTCCGGGAGATGCAACTGCCGTGCGACTTCGTCATGAACTTTTGCGATGCGCTCTGCAGGCATACCCGTCGGCGCAAGCAGACCAAACCATGTAATGGTCTCGAAGCCAGTCAAGCCGGACTGTGCCATGGTAGGGATGTCGGGGGCAATGCTTGAGCGATTCAAGCTCGTCACCGCCAACGCAGTTAGTTTTCCCGAGCGTATATGCGGCAGCGCGGTCGGTAGGTTATCGAACATCATGGTGAGTTGACCGCCGAGGAGGTCGGTCATGGCGGGTGCACTTCCCTTATATGGAACATGAATGACATCAACGCCAGCGACAGTCTTGAACAGTTCCGCCGACAAGTGCTGGGATGTCCCACTTCCGCCAGATCCAAAAGTGCCCTTCCCCAGATTGGCCTTGAGGTAGGCAACGAGTTCGCCAAGAGTGTTGACACCTAATGCTTTTGGCACGACCAGCACCAGCGGCGTAAATCCCGCTTGTGTGATGGGCGCGAAATCTTTAACCGAGTCATACGGGAGTTTGGCGAATAATCCAGGGTTGACCGAGTGTGTGGTCTGCGTCGCCATCACAAGCGTGTATCCGTCGGGTGCAGATTTAGCAACCAAATCCGTACCAATAATTCCTGAAGCTCCGGGCTTGTTTTCGACGGTCACCGGCTGGCCCCAGGCGACTTGCAATCGGGCGGCAATGGTTCGAGCCATCAGGTCGGTCGCGCCGCCTGGCGGAAACGCGACAATGATTCGCATCGGTTTAGACGGATACGTTTCAGCCGCCCATCCCGTCTTAAGTGGTAAGGCTGCGGCAGCTAGCGCAAGTATCTGCCGCCTGCGCAAGAAAGTATTTGATTTAACACTGATCATTTCATAGCTCCGGCAGTCATGCCTGTGATAAGTTTTTCGGAGAAAACCGCGTATATCAGAACCACAGGAATGATGGCGATCATCAAGCCTGTCGCAATCATTCCGATGTCTTCCATCTGGTCACCCATGAACCGCTGGATTCCCAGAGGGAGAGTACGTTTGCTTTCATCTGTGATCAGCACTACCGCATAAAGGAACTCATTCCACAGCATGATGGTGTTTAGGATCACGGTGGTGGAAAGCGCGGGCATTGCTACTGGCAAAGCGATGCGCCAGAAAATTTCAAGTTCGCCGTAGCCCTCGATGCGGGCGGCATCGAATAGTTCTCCGGGGATGCGACGAAAGAATGTCTCAAGGATATAGACGGTCAGCGGCAACTGAAATGCGACATACACCAATCCCAGTCCGATCAGGCTGTTGTAGAGCTGGTACTGGACCAGAATCTGGAAAAGTGCGATCACCGTAATCTGCGGTGGAAAGATGATGGTAGAAAACAGCACGAAATAAATCAAGCGGTTACCTCTGAAGCTGTATCTGGCAAGCGCGTAAGCAGCCATTCCGCCGACAAACGTCAATATAACTACCGCAACGCCGACAACAAGGGTGCTATTGCTGAAGTAGCTGCTATAGCCCGAGTTAAACCAAGCGGACGTAAATTTGTCCCAGTGCCAAATTTCTGGCAACGCGTAGTGGCTGCGGGATATTTCGGTTGTGGTGCGAACCGACATCGACGCCACCCAAAAAAACGGCCCCGCCGAGAACACCGTGTAAACGCCGAGCAGCGTCAATACCAAGATTTTTAGCCATGAGAACTTCCACTTCATTTCAGAACTCCAGCTTCTCGCGCTGGCGCAAAAGCCAACTCAGAAGTAACACTGCAAAAATCACGATGAAAAACCATATTGCAGCAATGGCGCTCGGATACCCCAAGTCGAACGTGTTCCATTCAAATGCACGTTTATAGACATAGGTTGACACTGTTTCGGTCGACCAAAGCGGTCCGCCTTTTGTAGTGATCCAGACCAAGTCGAAGATTTTCATTTTTCCAATGAACGACAGCACGAGGAGATTTAATAACGTGGCCTTGAGCAGCGGAACGATAACGTGGATGAGCTTTCCCCACCAGCCACAATTGTCCAGATCTGCCGCCTCCAGCACCTCAGTAGGTAGCGAATGCAGCGCGGCGAGCAGCACAACCATATTGAAACCAGCCCACATCCAAGTCGTCACTAGCACCAGCGCGGGCAGGGCTGTAGCTGGGTCACCGAGCCATGCGCGCGCTGCAAAGCCGAGCCCCAGTGCGCGCAGCGTGGTGTTCAATGCACCCCAGTCGTTGTTGTAAATCCAGCCCCACAGAATGCCAACCACCACGTAACTCATGAGTACAGGCGTAAACCAGGCAATGCGAAAAAATCGTGCGGCGGGGATCTTGGCGTACAGCGCCAGTGCGAGCAGGAGCGCAATGCCAACTTCAAACACTGGTGCAACGGCCGCCCAGATCAATGTGTTGACAACAGAGCGCCAGAAAATGTCGTCCCGCCCAAGTTCCGCGAAGTTTGCAAGCCCGGCAAACTCTGCTCCCCGTGGTAAGACGTGATGGAAGCTATTCCAGAAAGTGCGCATCACAGGGTAGGCAGTAAATGCGGCATACAGCAATAGCGCAGGAAGCAGAAAAATGCTTATTGTGGACCAGGGCACACGGTCGTCATCGAGCCTCTTCGGTATAGCCGAGCCTCGTCCGGGACGGTGCGGGGACATTTGCGACAGCGTGCTCATTTGAGGCCTACTTGTAGGATGCGTCTAGTTGCTTGACGGCATCAGCGGCCGAAATGGTTCCTGCTGGGAACGCATTGTTAATGATCTGTACAAAAACTTCACGGGTTTTCCCCTGCATCACCTGATGCGGCAGGCCAAAGTAATAGGTGACGCCTTCATTGGCTTTTGCGAGCTGTTTGAAGTAATTCGCATGAGGTCCACCTATCTTGCTCGGGTCGGACTTGATACCAGTCTGAACCAAGACCGTTTCCAGCCATCGATTTGCCATCTCGGGTGTGGCGAATGTGTTCAGAAAAGCAACTGCGGTAGCTTTTTGCTTTGTGGCTGCGTTGACGACGAAACTACCACCAATAGATATACTCTTGCAGCTATTACACGCTCCACCGTTCATGGCGGGTGCTTGCATGATGCCCAGGTTGAACGAAGCAGGCTGACCACCCTTGTCTGGGGGATTGAATGCCCGCGAAGTATAGAAAGAGCCCATTTGGAATGTCGCCGCTCCAGGGTTGTCATAAAAATAGGTATGAGCCTCTCCGAGTTTTAGGCTGGTAAACGACGGAGGAAAAGCACCGGCTTTGACCAACTGCGATACCCACGAGAGCACGTCGGTTACGCGAGGATCGGTCCACGAAAGCTTGCCTTTAAGCAATGCGTCATAGTCCGCTGGCCCAAGCTTTTTCAAGAGGGCTTCATGGGTTACGAAGGAACCTGGAAACGGCCTGTCGCCTACACCTTCGGACATTGGCGTGATGCCCTTTGCTTTTGCCTTGCGTACGAGATCCAAAAATTCGACCTGTGTGAGTTGACCAGAGGCCGGCACCTTGATGCCAAGGCTCTGCAATGTCCGGGTGTTGTAGTACGTCTCTACAGTCCAGGCTTCAAGCGGCAGCCCGTAAGTGGCCTTGCCATGAGTCCAAGCTTGGCGGGCCCAAGGTTCCACTGCTTTCCAGTTGACGCCCTCGCTCAGATCGGCAAGCAGTCCGTTATCGATGTAGTCGGTCTGGTCGGGTTCCGCGTAAAACACGTCAGGACCTTGACCCGCACGCAACGCTGTTTTAAGAGCTGCGTACAGCGCCGTCTTTTCATACCAAGTGATTTTGACCTTTGCTCCTGGCCGCTGCTGCTCAAAACGTCGGGCAGCATCTTCTACATATTGGCGCTTAACTTGCTCGCCGGCCCAATGGCTCCAAAGTGTTATTTCTTCCGCTTTCGTAACAGCCGGGAAGATCAAGCCAGCGGCAAATAGAGCCGAAACGCACAACCCCTGCCGAATCGAATTAAACGTATTACGCATTAAAGTCTCCTTAAGTTGCCGCGGGAGGTACAACCCGCTTTTTCATTTATGATCACAATGCCAGTCAATTTTACTATCAATAATATTATCGATAATTAGTATTTACCCTTATGTCTAATGCAATAGTTACTCCCACGCCGTCAGTCGCCGCAATTCTTGAAGAAGACATTCTTTTTGGCCGTCTGCGTCCTAGGGAGCGATTAGTAGAGGACGAACTCATGGAGCGAATTGGCGCCACGCGCCATGCGGTAAGGCACGCGCTACTGGAGCTAGAAGCGATGGGCGTCGTTGTGCGTGTGCCGAACAAAGGCGCGCAAGTGCGCGACTTCACACGAGCTGAGATCGATGAAATTTGCCGGATGCGCGACTTGCTTCACCAGGCCGCAGTGCTAAATATTCCGCTTCCTGTGGATCAGTCGTGGGTAGACAGTTTGGAGAAGCTGCAGCGTGCCCACTCTGCAGCCGTCGCGAAATGTAGCCCGATTGACATCCATCGAACCAACAACGCATTTCACGATGCGCTTTACGCAGGAAGCTGTAACCGTTACCTCGCAAAAACCATTCACGAATACGCGCAGCTGTCTCTACCGTACCGATGCCATTTGATGACTCGAATAGACAAAGCAGAGAACGCCGAACTTGAGCATCGGGCAATGATCGAGTGCTTGCGAAGTGGCGACATTTCCGGATTGGCGAATTTGTGCGTTAAACATACGCGTCCCGCGCGGGATGTATACGCTGCAATTCAAGGTTGGCCTACTTAGCCTTTTCGCATCGCTAGGACTTCTTTATTGAGCTTTGCGCACCTCGGTTGCCCAGCGGTCTTGTTAAGTTAAGCCCACTCAATGCGCTGGCGAGTTTTTCGATCGGTGCATGGATTAAGCATGCGGATCTTCGCGCGCGCTCATGAGGTTGATTCTGCAGTGAAACCGTTTAATCGCAGCGAGATTCCTTTGAACTCAGTTACGTGATTCTTTGAGCTTCCTATTCTAAGATTGAGAGACCTTCTGAGGACGTCAAATTTCCACAGGCTGTGTAGCTGGATCGTAGCTGAGTGTGGAAAAATGAGCTTGTTTTAGACTAAATTACACTAATTTCAATCAAATGCAAGCGATGTAAAGTGTTGATTTAATTGGACCTGTTTGAGATTGGTGATCCTGTTAATCCGTAGGTTCCTGGTTCGAGCCCAAGTCGAGGAGCCAGTAAATACAAGCCTTATACGTGAGGCAAGAGTTATCTATGTAAACTCTTTGCCCTAACTTGCGTATAGCGCTTTAGCATTTTCCAGTCTCGATGTCCGCTGACCAGCGCGACCTGCTCAATTCGATAGCCTGCTTCGAATAGACGCGATACGCCTTCATGCCTAAAGTCGTGAAAATGCAGATCGATAATGCCCAGTTTTTGACAAGACCGAGGGAAAATTGAGGCTACTGAATCAGGGTTGTATGGAAAAATACGTTTATCTGTTTTGGGTTGACGCATAGCAATCTCGAAAGCATCAAGTCCACCGTTTGACAAAAGCGGCACGGTTTGATCATTGCCTAATTTTTCACTTGGATGCTTTCTATCGCGGATGATGATTGTCTTGTCGGTCACGTTTAAATCCGACCACAGCAGCCCCGTTATTTCCCCCGCCCTCATTGCAGTAGCAATGGCAAATCGGATCAGTTCATCAAGCGGGATAGTGCGCGCAGTGCTATCAAAATAAGTGCAAAGCGTATCAATTTCAGCTTGAGTAGGGCGGCGGTCACGCTGTTTTGACTTGCCAATAAGCCCCATGTATTTCAGCATTTCTCGAGCATCTTCGACGATATCGGAATGAAGTGGCATACGCCATAAAGACCTTGCCATTTTTAGGATGCCAGCCAAATAAGTTAGATCCATGCTGACTGTCACCATGCCAGCCCCGCCAGCGTTTCGAGTCTTTGCAAACTCTACAAGTCTTTGTGGTGTGAGTGCGTTCAAGGGAACATTACCTAAGTTGCGCTTGAGCAATGCAATCGTTGCGGCCTTTGACCTGCCAAATGGCTTCACCTGACCAACCTCGTTCACGTACCGTTCAATCAGGTTACCGAGCGTAAAATCAGATAGTCCCCTTGTGTCTGAAAATTCGCCCGCACGAAGTTCTTCTTCGGTTTTTCGTGCCCACGCAACAGCATGTGTTTTTTTGTCGAAAGTTCGTGTAATTGTGGGCTGACCTTTACGGCGAATTTGTGCCCTCCAACCGTCCCCGATTTTAAGTATTGAAGCCATTTTGAACCTTTTTTTGTAGCAACCTCGTAGCAACGAGCAGCCAAATCATAGCAAATTTTAGCAATCTGTAGCAATTTCAACCCAAAATAAATGCTACGTAAGTCATTGAAAATATGAAAAATTTAAATAAAATCAACGCTCATCGATTATCGGTAGCCCCGATGATGGACTGGACGGATCGGCATTGCCGTTATTTCCATCGTTTGCTTACAAAAAACACACTGCTTTATACCGAGATGGTGACAACGGGAGCGCTATTGCATGGTGATGTTGCGCGTCACTTGCGTTTTAACGACGAAGAGCATCCTGTGGCGTTGCAGCTGGGCGGCTCAGATCCTGCTGATTTGGCTGCGTCTGCGAAGCTAGCGGTTGAGTGGGGCTATGACGAGGTGAACTTGAACTGTGGCTGTCCATCGGAGCGTGTGCAAAAGGGTAGCTTTGGCGCATGCCTGATGGCGGAAGCGCCGCTGGTAGCGGATTGCGTGAAGGCGATGCAGGATGTGGTCAGCATTCCTGTGACGGTCAAACACCGCATTGGGATTGATCAATCGGAGTCGTATGAGTTTGTGCGGGACTTCGTGGGGGCCTTATACAACGTGGGCTGCAGGGTGTTTTTGGTTCATGCAAGATCAGCGTGGCTGAAGGGTTTGAGTCCAAAAGAAAACCGCGAAATTCCGCCACTACGTTATGAGTTTGTCTATCAGCTCAAGCGTGACTTTTCAGATTGCACGATTGTGCTCAATGGTGGTGTGAAAACGAATGACGAAATCGAAGCACATCTTGCACACGTCGACGGTGTGATGCTGGGGCGCGAGGCGTATCACAACCCTTGGCTCATGAGTGAGTGGGATGAGCGTTTTTTAAGTGGCGAGGCAAACGTCATCACGCGGGATGAGGCTGAAGCGCAGATGT
>JBJOLD010000375.1:0-7700 GCA_046045765.1 Pseudomonadota bacterium
TAGCCCACGATCACGCAGGTCACCGTGACGATAAGCAAGGTAGCCGCGGCATAAATGGTCGGGTTGATGCCCCGCCGTGCGTAACCAAAAATGACCTGCGGCAAGGTACTCACCCCCGGCCCGGACAAGAACTCTGAAATCACCACATCGTCAAACGACAGGGTGAACGCCAACAGGAACGCCGCCAAGATGCCCTGGGCGATATTGGGCAAGGTCACCAAGAAGAACACCTGGTGTGGGCGCGCTCCCAGGTTCATGGCAGCCTCTTCCAAGGAGCGATTCACCTCCAGCAATCTCGACTGCACCACCACCATGCCGTAGGCCATACCCAGCAGCGTGTGGCCCAAGATGATCGTCAACACACCGCGCTCTGGCCAGCCAAAAAAGTTTTGCACTCCCACCATCAGCAACAGCAATGACAAGCCGATCACCACCTCAGGCATGACCAGCGGGGCATTCACCATCCCGGAGAACATGGTTCTCCCCGGAAAGCGTTGGTAGCGCACCAACACAAAAGCCGCCAAGGTGCCCAACACCGCAGAGGCCACGCCGGCCGCCGTAGCCACTTGAACGGATAGCCAAAAGCCTTCCACAATTTTGGTGTCTCTGGTCAGTGCGTCGTACCAGCGCAAAGAAAAACCTGTGAAGTTAGCATCTTGCCGCGTGCTGTTGAACGAGAACACCACCATGAAGATCAACGGCATATACAAAAACAGATACACCATCACCATCCATGCTTTGCCGAAGTAGGTATTCAAAAATGCTTTCAATCCAGCCTCCTATTTCCCGGACCCTGCAACGTCGGCAGAGTCTGAGGTGTATTTGTAATACAAGGCCAGTGGCACGACGATGAACGCAATCATCACTACTGCCAAAGCCGATGCGCGGGGCCAGTTATTGCTGGTGAACATTTCGTCCCACACGACGCGGCCAATCATGATGTTCTCCGGGCCACCCAGCAGTGAGGGAATTACAAATTCACCGACGGCGGGAATAAACACCAACATGAAGCCCGCCACAATGCCGGCCCTTGACAAGGGCACCGTGATCAGCCAGAACGCCCTGAAAGGCGAACTCCCCAGGTCGTAGGCTGCTTCAAGCAAACGCAAGTCCATCTTCACCAGATTGGCATACAGGGGCAGCACCATAAAGGGCAGGTACACGTAGGTCATACCCACCAGCATGGACACATTGGTGTAGAGCATTTGTATCGGCTCATCAGTCATACCCATCCACATCAAAATCTGATTGATCACGCCTTGGTCCGCCAATATGCCCTTCCACGCATAGACCCGAAGCAAAAATGAAGTCCAAAAAGGCAACATCACCATCATGAGCAGCGCGGGGCGCGCGCTGGGTGATGAACGGGCTATGAAGTATGCAAACGGATAGCCTAGCCCGAGACATAAAAAAGCTGTGCACAACGCGTACCAGATGGAGCGCAGATAGGCATCAATGTAGATGGTTTGAAATAGTGCCCCCGTTTCTGTGGAGCGGAAGATGGACCAGTAGTTTTCATACTTGAGTTTGAGCAGGCCCGTGGTTGCGTCCCAGATGGGTTTGAACGGGCTAATGCTTTCACCCATGTCTACAAAGCTGATGTAGAGCAATATGAGGAATGGCAGAAAAAAGAAAAACAACAGCCAACCAAAAGGCACGCCAATCACGAAACGGCGGCCCGGAACGGAGATGATCAGGCTCTTGATGCTGGAGGTAGACATGGTGCGCGGCTCCTGATCGGTTAGTCGCGCAGCACCACGCCAGAGCGGTCGCCCCACCAGAAATACACATCATCTTCCCAGGTAATGTCACTCAAATCCTGGTGCGAAGTGTTGGCCTCAGTAATCTTGACGCGGGTGCCGTCGGCAGCCACTACGATAAAGGTGTTGTAAGAGCCAAAGTAGGCAATCTCTTTCACCTTGCCGGTAAACAGATTGGTACTGACATCGGGGCGCTGCTTACTGATCTCGATCTTTTCAGGACGCACCGCCACGGCCATATTCATATTCAGGGTGCCGGTAACTCCATGACCCACATGAATTTCACCGATACCCGTCACCACGGCACAGTGGTCATGCTCGTCAATACTGAGCCGCCCCTCAAACAAATTCACGTTACCGATAAAGTCCGCCACAAACCGGTTGGTGGGGTGCTCGTACACCTCTTCGGGTGAACCCACTTGCAAAACCCGGCCTTTGCTCATGATGGCAATGCGATTCGCCATGGTCATGGCCTCTTCCTGGTCGTGCGTCACCATGACGCAGGTCACGCCTACTTTTTCAATGATGTTGACCAACTCAAACTGCGTTTGCTCACGCAGCTTTTTGTCCAAAGCGCCTAGCGGTTCGTCCAGCAGAAGGAGCTTGGGCCGCTTGGCCAAACTGCGCGCCAGCGCCACACGCTGTTGCTGCCCGCCGGACAACTGGTGCGGTTTGCGTTTGGCATAGGGCCCCAGTTGCACCAGGTCCAGCATTTCGCCCACGCGCTGCTTGATCTCGTCTTTGGGCAAGCCTTCGCGCTTGAGCCCAAACGCCACGTTTTCCCAGATATCCAGATGAGGAAACAGCGCGTACGACTGAAACATCATGTTGATGGGTCGCTCGTAAGGTGCCAGTGGCGCCACATCTTGGTCGCCCAGCAAAATACGCCCGGAGGTGGGTTTTTCGAACCCCGCCAACATCCGCAATAGCGTGGATTTTCCGCAACCCGAACTACCCAATAACGCAAAAATCTCGCCCTGCTGAATGGACAAAGACACTTCATCCACGGCTACCGCCTCGTCAAAGCGTTTAACCAAGCGTTCTGTAATCAGGTATCCCGCCTTGGCGGTGGGCTGTGTCATGGCGTGGCCTTCATCAAGTCAAACAAATCCAACGAAAAGGGCCGCCCGCACCATCGGCACAAGCAGCCCTGAGATAACAACAGAGGCAACCAGGTGCCCCGCGATCGTCTTACTTGCCCTTCTTGAACGCGTTGTAGGCGTTCGCAATAGCTTCGCGTGCTTCGTTGGTAAAGCTGCTTGGGGGAACCAGTTTGGCGAAATCAGGCGCATCAAGAAAGATGGTTTTGTTGCTGGTAATTTCGGGCTTTACCTTGTCAACCGCTGCTTTGTTTCCATTGGGATAGCCCATTTCATTGGTCATCACAGCCGCGTTTTCAGCACGCAGGTAGAAGTCTATAAAGGCATGCGCATTGTTGGGGTGCTTGGCGTCCTTGGTAATAGCCATGGAGTCAATGAACAACATCGCACCAGTGCTGGGCAGTAGCGCCACGATTTCGTCTTTAGACTTATTTTCCTTGGCACGGTCTGCCGCTTGGTTAATGTCACCGGACCAGCCAATAAAGGCACAGGCTTTGCCACCAGCAATGTCGTCAATCATGGTGGAGCTGAACAAACGCACGTCTTTACGCACCTTGGCCAGCATGGCACCCGCGGCCTTGTAGTCTTCCACATTGGTGGAATACATTTCTTTGCCGATGTAATGCAAAGCCACATTCATAATTTCAGTTGGCGTATCCAAGTAAGCAATACCGCAAGACTTCAGCTTGGACGAGTACTTGGGGTCAAGCACCAGGTCCCAAGCATTGTCGGGCATAGGCATGCTACCCAGTGCCTTGGCTGCCTTGGTTTTGTTGATACCAACAGTAGTAAAGCCCCAAGCCCATGGCAGCAGGTACTTGTTGCCGGGGTCAGCCTTGGTCATGCTGGCCAGCAGCGCAGCATCCAGGTTGGCAATGTTCTTGATCTTGGCTTTATCCAAAGGCTGCAACAGGCCACCTTCAATCTGGTCTTTGGCGAAATGGGTGCCGGGCACCACAATGTCGTAGCCCGTATTACCCGCAACCAATTTGGCTTGCAATGCTTCGTTGGTCTCGAAAGTGTCGTAGTTGACCTTGATGCCGCTTTCTTTCTCGAAGTTGGCAATCATGTCTTTAGGGACGTAGTCGGGCCAGTTGTAGATGTTGAGGATTTTTTCCTCCGCGTTCACAGGAGCCGTTGCAACAGGCGCCGAGGCAGGGGCCACAGCTACGGGAGCTTCTTCCTTCTTGCCGCAGCCCGCCAAAACAATAGCAGACAGAGCAAAAGAAAACAGATACTTTTTCATGATTTACGTCACTCCAAATAATTCGTAATTAGCGATTAAACCGGCTAACCCAGCACAAGCAATAAATGAACCAAAAAAGATTATAGAAGTGCTGACAACAGTCCTTTGGTCCTCAAATCTTGGGAGGTTAAATCCAGCGCCAAATAGATCAAACGCATCATTTCATCTATGTCAGCGTGCGTCATGACCAACGGGGGCGCAATGATCATGCGGTCACCCACCGCACGCATGATCAGCCCGTTATTGAAGCAATAGCCCCGGCAAATCATGCCCACAGCGTCTTCTTCACGAAAGCGCTCTTTGGTCTTCTTGTTCTTGACCAGTACCAGCCCGGCCACAAAGCCACAGCTATCTGCAGCACCCACCAAGGGGTGTTCATTCAACTCCGCATAGCGTTTGGCAAAGTAGGCACCCAACTCACCATTCACCCCCGAGACCAAGCCCTCACGCTCCATGATGGCAATGTTGGCAAGCCCCACCGCGCACGCCACCGGGTGGCCGCTGTAGGTATATCCATGATTGAACTCCCCGCCCTTCTCAATCAACACCTCGGCCACGCGGTTGCCGACCATCACGCCGCCCAAGGGGATATAACCACTGGTTACCGCCTTTGCAAAGGTCACCAGGTCGGGCTTGTAGCCGAATTTTTCGTAGCCAAACCAATGGCCCAGGCGACCGAAGGCACAAATCACCTCGTCGCTGATCAGCAAGATGTCGTATTTGTCCACAATGCGCTGAATCTCGGGCCAGTAAGTGGCCGGCGGAATAATCACGCCGCCGGCGCCTTGCAGGGGTTCTGCAATGAACGCCGCCACTTTGTCAGGCCCCACGGCCCGTATTTTTTCTTCCAACCAACCCGCTGCGCGCACCCCGAACTCATCGGCCGTTTCACCGGGCTTTCCGAGATCAAAAAAGTACGGTTGCTCAATATGGGTAATGTTGGGTATGGGCAAATCGCCTTGCGCATGCATGCCACTCATGCCGCCCAATGACGCACCGGCCATGGTGCTGCCGTGATAGGCGTTGTGGCGGCTAATGATCACTTTGCGCTCTGGCTGGCCCAGCAAATCCCAATAGCGGCGCACCATGCGCACGTTGGAGTCATTGCTCTCGCTGCCGCTGCTGGAGTAAAAAACGTGCTGAAAGCTGCGGTCACCCACATCTGGCGCCAGGCTCGCAAGCTTGGCAGCCAGTTGCACGGCGGGCACATTGGTGGTCTGGAAGAAGCTGTTGTAATACGGCAACGTCATCATCTGCTGGTAGGCGGCTTCTGCCAGTTCTTTGCGGCCATACCCCACGTTCACGCACCACAGGCCGCTCATGGCGTCAAGCATGCTTTTGCCCTCAGAGTCCCACACATACACGCCCTGTGCTTTGGTGATGACGCGCGCACCGCGAGTGCCCAAGTCTTTGAAATCAGTAAACGGATGCAAAAAATGCGCGCTGTCCAGCGACTGAATCATTTGGGTGTCTACGGGGGTGTTCATGCTTGCTCCTGTTCGCGAAAATCGTTCTTGCAGAGGGTTCATGTAGCGGATGCGGTCTTACACGTGCAGCAGCAAATGCTCGCGCTCCCACGGCGAAATGACCTTCATAAACTCATCAAACTCCAGCTCCTTGATTTCGGAATACACGGTGATGAACTCCTTGCCCAGCACCTCGTGCAAGTCAGACTCGCGGCGCAGCCAGTCCAGCGCTTCGCCCAAACTGCGTGGCAGTGAATACGGCGCCAAATAGGCATCGCCCCGCATTTCAGGCTTGGGTTTAATCTTGTTTTTGATACCTAAATAGCCGCATGCCAGGGTCATGGCCATCGCAACGTAGGGGTTGGCATCGGCACCGATCACGCGGTTTTCCACACGGCGTGCCTCTGGGCTGGAGATAGGCGAGCGAATGCCCACGGTACGATTGTCATAACCCCACTCAATGTTGATAGGCGCAGCCGTATTGCGGGACAAACGGCGATAGCTATTCACATACGGTGCCACAAGCACCATAGCCGCCGGAATGTAGCGCTGCAACCCACCGATGTAGTGCATAAACATTTCTGACGGTGTACCGTCCGGGTTGCTGAACACGTTTTTGCCCGTAGCCACATCCAGCAGGCTTTGGTGCACGTGCATGGCGCTACCCGGCTCGCCCGCAATGGGCTTGGCCATGAAGGTGGCGTACATGTCATGGCGCAAGGCGGCTTCGCGCACGGTGCGCTTGAAGAAGAACACCTCGTCCGCCAAGCCCAGCGGCTGGCTATGAAAAAAATTGATTTCCATTTGCCCGGCGCCCACCTCGTGGATCAGCGTGTCCACATTGAGCTCCATCTTGTCGCTGTAGTCGTAAATTTCTTCAAACAGCGGGTCAAACTCATTCACTGCGTCAATGCTGTAGGCCTGCCGCGATGTCTCCGCCCTACCACTTCGCCCGATGGGGGCCCGCAACAGGGTGTTGGGATCGGTGTTGCGCGCGGTGAGGTAAAACTCCAGCTCCGGCGCCACGATGGGTTGCAGCCCTTCCGCCGCAAACAGATCACACACCTTGCGCAGCACACTTCGCGGCGCAAACGGCACCAAATTACCACCGTGATCAAAGCAATCGTGAATCACTTGCGCAGTAGGGTCGGCAGCCCATGGAACGATGCGCACGGTGCTGGGATCGGGCCGCAGCTGCATATCTTTGTCGGTGGGGTCGATCACGTCGTAGTACGGCCCGCTCTCGGGGAATTCGCCGGTCACCCCCATAGCCACAATGGCTTGGGGCAGGCGCATGCCGCGGTCTTCGGTGAACTTTCCACGCGGCAAAATTTTGCCGCGTGCCACGCCAGTCAAGTCGGGCACCAAGCATTCCACTTCGGTTACCCGCCGCTCATTGAGCCACTGTTCCAGGTCGTTAAAGGTTTTGCATTTGTTTTCGTTCATAGCGCACTCCTGTCAGCAATTTGCATGCCTCTATTAGGGGACTTGGCACATCCTAAGCCACTTCCAAGTCAGCTTCTCGGCAGGGTTTCACTGCCCTGATGTACGCTACTTGGCTACTCCCTTTTCAAACTGAGGTCTTTTCAACGCATGCCGACATCTCCCCTCCCACTGGCCCACCCTCCCCGCTGGATGGCTTATGGTTTTCTTGCGCTGAGCATGTCTTTGGTGGGCAGCTATGTGGCTCTGTCCAAACCATTGGTGGCGGCACTGCCAGTGTTTTTGCTGGCATGGCTGCGCTTTGGCATTGGGGGCGTTGCCATGGCGCATTGGCTCAAGCGCCTGGCGAACGAGGTGCCCATGTCGCGCCAGACCCAAGGGCTGGTTTTTTTGGAATCGCTACTGGGCAACTTTTTGTTTTCTATTTGCATGCTTTTCGGCGTGAGCATGACCAGCGCCGTGTCGGCGGGCGTCGTCATGGCCTCTATTCCTGCCGTAGTGGCGGTGATGAGTTGGGCCTTCCTGAAAGAGCGCATTGGGCTGCGTACGGGCATTGCCGCGGGCCTGAGTGCACTAGGTATTGGCTTGCTTGCGCTATCAAAACAGGAGCTATCTACGCAGGCTGCACGAGCGCTAGATACCGATTTAATGCATAACCAGGCCCTGTTTGGGAACCTGCTCGTAT
>JBJOLD010000377.1:0-4771 GCA_046045765.1 Pseudomonadota bacterium
TTGTTGGTAGCGCGGCCAATGGCGCACAGGCCCAGGCGGCTAGCGACCATTTGGCCCATTTGGGTAATGCCGCTGCGCGACACCACCACGGGGATGCCCATTTGCGCGGCCTTGATCACCATCTCGCTGGTGAGGCGGCCTGTGGTGTAGAAAAACTTGTCAGCGCTGCGCATATCGGTCTGCAGCGACATCCAGCCGGCAATAGCATCGATGGCGTTGTGGCGGCCCACGTCTTCCACAAACACCAGCATCTCTTGGCCCTGAAACAGCGCACAGCCATGCACCGAACCGGCCGACTTGTAAATGCTTTGCTGCAAGCGGATAGCGTCCACCATGCCGTAGAGCTGGCTTTGGGTAATGGTGGCGGGGGGCAGTTCTATGCTGTCTACTGACTCCATCAAGTCGCCAAACATACTGCCTTGTCCGCAACCGGTGGTCACGGTGCGCTTGGCGGTTTTCTCGGCCAAATTGGCAATGCCGTTGCGGGTTTTGACAGCGGCTGCGCCCACCTCCCAATCCACCGTGATGGACTCCACATCCAACGCGCTTTGCACCAGGCGCTGGTTGAGCAAAAAACCCAACACCAGCCACTCGGGTTGCGCGCCCAGGGTCATCAGCGTGACCATTTCGCGCTTGTCCACGTACACCGTAAGCGCGCGCTCGGACGGTATGGCCATGTCTACGCGTTCGCCGAACTCATTCACCGCCTGCAGCGCGTGCGTGAGCGGCGCTTTGGCGTGGGTGAGGCGAGGCAAGGCGGGTGACATGGTTTTACCGTTGAGTTTTAGGTTGCAACTGCGTGCGCAGAGGTTCCGTAGCCCGATTTGGCGGGCACGCCGCCACGGCGAATAGCCACTGCACAGTACTTGAACTCGGGAATCTTGCCGAACGGGTCCAGCGCAGCATTGGTCATCAAATTAGCGGCTGCCTCGTAGTACGCAAACGGAATGAACACCGCCCCCTTAGGCGTGCCGTCGTCGCGGCGCACATAAATAGCCACCGCACCACGGCGCGACTGCACAGTCATCACGTCGCCGGGCTGCAAGCCCAGGGCCTGCAGATCGTCGCCGCACATGGATGCCGTAGCCATAGGTTCAATGGCGTCCAGCACGGTCGCGCGGCGGGTCATGCTGCCGGTGTGCCAGTGTTCCAACTGGCGGCCCGTAATCAGCACAAACGGAAAGCCTGCATCCGGCCGCTCGTTGGCCGGAATGATGTCGGCGGGCACCAAATGCACCTTGCCGTCGTCAGTGGCAAAGTGGTCTATGAACACCGTAGGCGAACCGGGGTCTTCCGCGCTCACGCAGGGATAGGTGACGCTGGATTCGCGTTGCAGGCGCTCCCAGGTAATACCCGAGATAGCTGCGTGCATGGCTTGGCGCATTTCTTCATACACCGCAGCCACGCCGTCCATCTCACCGGCGTAGTTCCAGTTCAGGCCCATGCGATTGGCGATCTGCTGAATAATCCACAGGTCGGGCTTGGCCTGGCCAGGTGGGTCAATCGCCTGCTTGCCGAGCTGCACCATGCGATCGGTGTTACTGACCGTGCCGTTTTTCTCGGGCCAGGCGGTGGCGGGCAATACTACGTCGGCCAGCCAGGCGGTCTCGGTCATGAAGATGTCTTGCACCACCATGTGCTCCAGACTGGCCAGCGCGTGGCGCGCGTGGTTCAGGTCGGGGTCGCTCATGGCGGGGTTTTCGCCCATGATGTACATGCCGCGCACCTTGTGCGGGTCGCTGTCGGGTGCTAGCGCCTTGTGCATGATTTCGACCACGGTGTAGCCGGGTTGGTCGTCCAGCTTCATGCCCCAGAAGTTCTCAAACCAGTCGTGCGCGGCCTTGTTGGTCACGCGCTGGTAGTTGGGGTACATCATGGGGATCAGGCCTGCGTCTGATGCGCCCTGCACATTGTTCTGGCCACGCAGCGGGTGCAGGCCAGAGCCGGGTTTGCCGATCTGGCCAGTGACGGTGACCAGCGCAATCAGGCAGCGTGCGTTGTCGGTGCCGTGCACGTGCTGACTCACGCCCATGCCCCACAGAATCATGGCGCTCTTGGCTTTGGCAAAGGCACGGGCCACTTCGCGCAGTGTTTGCGCCGGAATGCCGCAAATAGGCTCCATGGCTTCGGGGCTGTAACCCTTGACGTTTTCGCGCAAAGCCTCGTAGTTGTTGGCACGCCGGGCAATAAATTCCTGGTCGGCCAGGCCTTCTTCAATCACCACATGGATCAACGCGTTGAGCATGGCCACGTCGGTGTCGGCCTTGAACTGCAGCGTGCGCCACGCGTGCTTGCCAATGTCGGTAATGCGCGGGTCGGCCAACACAATCTTGGCGCCCTTTTTAGCCGCGTTTTTCATCCAGGTAGCGGCTACTGGGTGGTTAGATGTGGGGTTGGAGCCAATGACAAAAATCAGCTCCGAATGCTCCACGTCGTTGACTTGGTTGCTCACCGCGCCAGAGCCCACACCTTCGAGCAAAGCCGCCACACTGGAGGCGTGGCACAGGCGCGTGCAGTGGTCTACGTTGTTGCTGCCAAAGCCGGTGCGTACCAGTTTTTGGAACAAGTAGGCCTCTTCATTACTGCCTTTGGCAGAACCAAAGCCAGCTAGCGACTTTTTACCATGCGTGTCGCGCAGGTCTTTCAGCTTGTCTGCAGACAAGGCCAAGGCTTCTTCCCAAGTGGCCTCACGGAATACAGCGGACCAGTCTGCTGAGTCACGGTTGAGTTGACTTAGAAGCTCAGGGTCTTTCGCAACACCAGCTTTACGGATCAGCGGCACAGTTAATCGCTGTGGGCTGTGGGCATAGTCAAAACCAAAGCGACCTTTGACGCACAGTCGGTTGTGGTTGGCGGGGCCATCGCGCCCGTCCACACTCACAATCACGTTGTCTTTTACGTTGTAGGTAACCAAGCAACCCACACCGCAGAAGGGGCAGACCGAGTCCACTTTTTTATCGACAATTTGCGAGCCAATTTGCGTCTTGGGCATCAACGCCCCTGTGGGGCACGCCTGCACGCATTCGCCACACGCCACGCAGGTGCTGTCGCCCATGGGGTCGTTCAGGTCAAACACAATTTCACTATGACTGCCACGCATGGCGTAGCCAATGACGTCGTTCACCTGTTCTTCGCGGCAGGCGCGCACGCAGCGGTTGCACTGAATGCAGGCATCCAAGTTCACTGCCATAGCTGGGTGTGACACATCGCTGGCAGGCTGTTCACGGCGCAGCGCCATCAGTTCGGGGCGCACCCGAACATCCATGCGCGCAGCCCAGTCGCTCAGTTCGCCATGCTGTTGTGACTCGTCGGCCTCATTCCATTTGTAGCCCGTGTCGGGCATATCGGACAGCAGCATTTCCAGCACCATCTTCTGGCTTTTGATAGCACGCTCGCTGGTGGCTTGCACTTCCATGCCCGCAGTGGCCGCACGGCAGCAGCTGGGGGCCAAAGTGCGCTCGCCTTTGATCTCGACCACGCAGGCGCGGCAATTACCATCGGCACGCAGCCCATCTTTGTAGCAAAGGTGGGGTATGCACGTGCCCGCGCGTTCGGCGGCTTTGAGGATTGACTCGCCCTCGAACGCTTCGACGGGCTTGCCATCGAGCATGAAGGTAATGACTTGGGGTGTCACTTCAACCAATTTGGTAGGGGCGTTCATATCAAGCCACCTCGTGAGAAAAGTATTTTTGAACACAGCGTACTGGGTTAGGCGCCGCCTGCCCCAAGCCGCAAATAGACGCATCGGTCATGACCACGTTCAGGTCTTCCAGCGTCTCGTTATCCCACACCGCTGCTTCTAATAGTTTGGCCGCCTTGGCGGTACCTACGCGACAAGGCGTGCACTGGCCACAACTCTCGTGGGCAAAAAACCGCATCATATTGAGTGCAGCATCGCGCGCTTTGTCGTCCTGGCTGAGCACGATCACCGCTGCAGAACCAATAAAGCCGCCATGTGGCTGCAGGGTGTCAAAGTCCAAGGGCACGGTGGCCAAACTGGCGGGGAATATGCCGCCAGACGCGCCACCAGGCAAATAGGCATAAAGCATGTGGCCTTCCAGCATGCCACCGCAATATTCATCAACCAGCTCAGTCAGACTGATACCAGCAGGGGCCAGTTTCACACCTGGGTGTTTCACGCGGCCACTGACGCTAAAGCTGCGCAGCCCTTTGCGCCCATTGCGACCAAAGCTGCTGAACCAGGCTGGGCCTTTTTGAATGATGTCGCGCACCCAGTACAGGGTCTCGAAATTGTGCTCCAGCGTGGGCCTGCCAAACAGGCCGACTTGGGCAATATAGGGGGGGCGCATACGGGGTTCGCCGCGCTTGCCCTCAATGCTCTCAATCATGGCGGACTCTTCGCCACAGATATAAGCACCAGCACCACGGCGCAACTCGATGTGCGGCAGCGCGCAGGGCGGGTTGGCTTGCAGCTTGGCCAACTCAGTTTCCAGAATGGCACGGCAGCCATGGTATTCGTCGCGCAGGTAGATATAGCAGGCATCAATGCCCACCACCTGGGCTGCTACCAGCAGCCCTTCCAAAAATCTATGGGGGTCGCGTTCCAGGTAGGTGCGGTCTTTGAAAGTACCTGGCTCGCCTTCGTCAATGTTCACGGCCATCAGCTTCGGGCTAGGTTGATCCCGCACAATGCGCCATTTGCGGCCTGCCGGAAATCCGGCACCACCCAGGCCACGCAGGCCCGAGTCTTCCATGGCTTTGATAGCGCTTTCCGCGTCTTGCGTGCCAGCGGCCAAGGCAGAAGCCAATG
>JBJOLD010000042.1:0-4414 GCA_046045765.1 Pseudomonadota bacterium
GTCATGCAATGGACATTGCAGCTGGCAGACCCGGATCATTGGCTGCCGCAAGACGCGACACACGCCACGCATGTAGCCGAGCTGATCGCCCGCTGCGATGCCCCCTTCAAAGCCGACTTGGATCGCTACAAATACCCCAACCGCTACGCGCTGCCCGATGGATCGGTGCACCGGGCGCAAGGTGCTGAGTTTTTGCAGGCGCTGGAAGTGCGACTCGCTGTGACTCAATTTTTGTCAGGCACCCACTTCGGTCTGGCCGATGCTGCCATTGCACCTTTTGTGCGGCAGTTTGCCCATACTGACCCACAATGGTTTGCAGCGCAAACTTGGCCCAGGCTTCAGGGATGGCTGCAGGCATTTGAAGACTCCACGCTATTTGCACAGGCCATGGTCAAGGTGCGGCAATGGGCTCCGGGCCAGCCCGCGACAGTGTTCACTCCACAAAAAACGCTCCTGATTTAGGAGCGCCTTACGCACAGCCTACGGGGGCTATCGACCTATTTCTCTTCTATTTCAGGGTTTTTACGCATACTCTCGGGCCACCACCTTGACACGGGCTTCTGCGTATTCGCGCTTGAGCTGAGCCACAAAGTTGGCCGTAGGCTGCACTTGGGTAATGGCACCAATACCCTGCCCGCAACCCCAAATCTCTTTCCAGGCTTTGACGGAATTGCCACCGAAGTTCATCTTGCTGGGGTCGCTTTCTGGCAGGTTGGCCGGGTCCAGACCAGCTGCCCGAATGCTGGGTGCGAGGTAATTGCCATGCACGCCGGTAAACAGGTTGCTGTAGATCACCTCATCCGAGTTGTTGTCCACGATGGCCTGCTTATAGGCATCCACCGCGCGGGCCTCATCGGTCGCAATAAAAGCCGACCCGATGTAAGCAAAGTCCGCACCCATGGCCTGCGCCGCAAGAATGGCACCGCCGCTAGCAATTGAGCCACTCAGGGCCACCGGACCATCAAACCACTGGCGGATTTCCTGAATCAGTGCAAACGGGCTTTTGACACCCGCATGGCCACCCGCACCTGCAGCCACCGCAATCAGTCCGTCAGCGCCCTTTTCGATCGCTTTGCGGGCATGTTTGTTATTGATGACATCGTGTAGCACCACGCCACCATAGCTGTGGGCAGCGGCATTGATTTCTTCGCGCGCCCCCAGGCTGGTGATGATGATGGGCACCTTGTATTTCACGCACAGGGCCATATCGTGCTCCAGGCGGTCATTGCTCTTGTGCACGATCTGGTTGATGGCAAACGGCGCGGCGGGCCGGTCGGGGTGCGCCTTGTTGTGGGCGGCCAGGGCCTCGGTAATCTCGATCAGCCATTCTTCAAGTTGTTCCGCAGGGCGCGCATTGAGTGCTGGCATGGAGCCCACTACGCCGGCAATGCACTGGGCAATCACCAGTTTGGGTGTGCTGATGATGAACAGCGGCGAGCCGATCACCGGGAAAGGCAGATTATTCAGAGGGGCGGGCAAGGTGGACATGGTGTCTCCAGTCGGGTCAGTTTCATATAAAAAGGGGCCTGTAACCCCGGTGCAATATGCGTAACCAGCTATTATTTTTGTAGCATTCTGGTTACGCCACTGTGCTTAGAAAGCGTCCAGCGCCAACGCTGTCACGCTGTCAGCGCCTTCCACAATGCTGTCGCGCAGGCCGGGGGCCTTGCTCAAAATGTGGTCGGCGTAGAAGCGTGCGGTGGTGATTTTGGCTTGCATGAAGGGTGCATCCACGCCAGCAGTCAATTGCTCTTGCGCCACCAACAAGCCGCGCGCCATTTGCCAGCCCGCCATCAGGTTACCTGCCAGCATGAGGTAAGGCACGCTGCCTGCAAACACGGCGTTCGGGCTGGTTTTTGTGTTGCCCGCCACAAAGTCCACCACGTCGATAAACGCTTCGCGTGCCACTTTCAGGCGCTTGGCCACGGCCAATGCACTGGACGTGCCGCTCGTAGTCAATTCAGCCTCGGTAGCCTCGATCTGCCCGGCAATTCCCTTAGCCGTTTGGCCGCCATCGCGCGAGGTTTTGCGGCCCACCAAGTCGTTGGCCTGGATAGCGGTGGTGCCTTCGTAAATGGTCAAAATTTTGGCATCGCGGTAGTACTGGGCCACACCGGTTTCTTCAATAAAGCCCATGCCGCCATGCACTTGCACGGCCAGCGAGGTGACTTCCAGGCTCATCTCAGTGCTGAAGCCCTTGATCAGCGGCACCATGAATTCGTAAAACGCCTGGTTGGGCTTTCGCACATCGGCGTCAGGGTGGTGGTGGGCTGCGTCGTAGGCGCTGGCCGCCACGGTCGCCAGGGCGCGACAGCCTTCGGTGTAGGCGCGCATGGTCATCAGCATGCGGCGCACGTCGGGGTGGTGAATGATGGGGGCGCTGGCCTGAATGGAGCCATCCACAGGGCGGCTTTGCACCCGGTCTTTGGAGAATTGCACTGCCTTTTGGTAAGCGCGCTCGGCAATGGCAATGCCCTGCACGCCCACACCGTAGCGGGCCGCGTTCATCATGATGAACATGTACTCCAGGCCGCGGTTTTCCTGGCCCACCAGATAACCCACCGCACCACCGTGGTCGCCGTACTGCAGCACCGCCGTCGGGCTGGCTTTGATACCCATCTTGTGCTCGATGCTCACGCAGTGCACATCGTTGCGCGCGCCCAGCGAACCATCTTTGTTCACCATGAATTTGGGCACCACAAACAGGCTGATACCTTTCACGCCTTCAGGCGCGCCCTGCACGCGGGCCAGCACGAGGTGGACGATGTTCTCGGCCATATCGTGTTCACCCCAGGTGATGTAAATCTTGGTGCCGAACACTTTGTAGGTGCCATCCGGCTGGGGCTCAGCGCGGCTGCGCACGGCAGCCAAGTCGCTACCGGCTTGCGGCTCGGTCAGGTTCATGGTACCGGTCCACTTGCCAGCAATCAGGTTCTCTAAGTAGGTGGCTTTGAGTTCGTCAGAGCCTGCGGTCAGCAGGGCTTCAATCGCGCCATCGCTGAGCAGCGGGCACAGCGCAAAGCTCATGTTCGCTGAGTTCTGCATTTCGCCGCACGCCGCACCAATCGTCTTGGGCAGGCCTTGGCCGCCGAATTCAGCAGGGTGTTGCAGGCCTTGCCAGCCACCGTCCACAAACTGCTTGAAGGCTTCTTTAAAACCTGGGGTGGCAGTGACCACTCCGTCTTTCCAGCTGGATGGATTTTTGTCGCCGTCCCAGTTCAGGGGCGACAACACGCCCTCGTTGAACTTGGCGGCCTCTTCCAGCACGGCCTGGGCAGTGTCCAGCCCAGCATCTTCAAAACCGGGGATTTGCGCAACCTGCGCGATATTGGCCAAATGTTCAATGTTGAACAACATGTCTTTGACGGGGGCGACGTAGCTCATGGGGAACTCCAGAAAATAGATAAAAAAAGGGCACCCTGAAAGGTGCCCATTTAGGAAAGCTGCTTACAGCGCCGCAATCAACTCAGGCACTGCGACAAAGAGGTCCGCCTCCAGGCCGTAATCGGCCACGCTGAAGATGGGGGCCTCGGGGTCTTTGTTGATGGCCACGATGACCTTGGAGTCCTTCATACCGGCCAAGTGCTGAATCGCACCGCTGATACCGCAGGCCACATACAGCTGTGGTGCAACGATCTTGCCGGTCTGGCCCACTTGCCAGTCGTTGGGGGCGTAGCCCGCGTCCACCGCGGCCCGGGATGCGCCCAAGGCAGCACCCAGCTTGTCGGCCAACGGGGTCATGACTTCCATGAACTTTTCGCTGGAACCCAACGCGCGTCCGCCAGACACAATAATCTTGGCAGCGGTGAGTTCGGGGCGGTCGTTCTTGGCAATCTCAGAACCCAAAAAAGTAACGTTGGCGTTAGCAGCCATTGCACCCTGCACTTCCACAGCAGCACTGCCGCCGGTAGCCGCAGCAGGATCGAACCCGGTGGTACGCACGGTCAACACCTTGGTGGCGTCGGCAGTTTGCACGGTTGCAATGGCGTTGCCTGCGTAAATGGGGCGCTCAAAGGTGTCGGGGCTGATGACCTTGGTCACGTCCGACAGTTGACCCACATCCAGCTTGGCAGCCACACGGGGCGCTACGTTTTTGCCGGAGGCCGTAGCGGGGAAAACGATGTGGCTGTAGTTGGCGGCGATCGCCAGCACCTGGGCTGTGACGTTTTCGGCTAAACCGTGGGCCAGGCCCTCGGCATCGGCGTGAATCACTTTACTCACGCCGGAAATTTGCGCAGCCGCAGCAGCCGCAGCACCGGCGTTATGGCCGGCGACCAGCACGTGCACATCGCCACCGCACTGGGCAGCGGCTGTCACGGTATTGAGGGTGGCACCTTTGATGGATGCGTTATCGTGTTCGGCAATCACTAAAGCGGTCATGGTGGTTTCCTTTTTTAGTTGTTGTGGGGTGTTG
>JBJOLD010000066.1:0-6854 GCA_046045765.1 Pseudomonadota bacterium
ATGCCTTCGGTCACAAAGTAAAACGTGGTTCCACCTTCCATGACCAACGGTGGGCGGGCATGGTGGGTTAGCACAAATACCGGGACGTGGTACGTGGGGTTCTCGCCCCACCACCCGCGCCAACTCTCATCCGGCCAAGGCCCACGCACCGGCCCAAACATGTTGCGGCCGAGAATCCAAGCGCCGACGTTCTGAAAACCGCGCGCTGCATAGTCTTCGTCCAGCCCGTCCGCGCCGCCGTCGTTACCGAACACGTTTTTCTGAAATGTCCGCGTAGACATGGCCCATCCGTGCAGCGACGTTCCGCCAACGCCCAGGGGATTGTTAAGGTCTTGGTCTGGGCCAGCGCCGAATCCGTCCAAGGAGATGGTGAAACTTTCTACGCGGAGTTTGGACATGGGGTTCCTCGAATATGTAGGTATCAATTGAATGTACCGTCAGACGGCAGCCAAGTGCCTTTTCTACTTATTTTTTTCAGGGTACAGTGGCTCACGCAACCTTCGCAGTAGCCGCATTCAGAACCGCAAGCCTGCCTCACACGCTACAAAATTAGTAGCTGCTTACGCATACCCCACGGCAGCTGGAGGCTAAAACAACCAAAAAAAAGGCACTTAAAGTGCCTTTTTTAGTACCAAGCGATTTTCGCGTCAGGTCAACGCGCCAGCTGACCTCCGCCCAAAGTACTTCATCAGCCGCGGCGCCACCAGAACAGCCACCACCACCACCAGCAAGGTGACCGACATGGGCCGTTGCAGGAATACCATGGCGCTGCCCTCGCCAATCGACATGGCGTTGCGCAGTTGCGCTTCGGCCAAGGGGCCCAGAATCATGCCCACCACCACCGGCGCGGTGGGGAAGCTGAAGCGGCGCATCACCAAGCCCAGCACGCCCACGCCGTACAGCAGCACCAGGTCAAACGCACTTTGGCGCATGCCGTAGGTGCCAACGGTGGCGAAGATCAAAATGCCGGCATACAACTGCGCCTTGGGAACTTTGAGCAGCTTGACCCACAAGCCCACCAACGGCAAGTTCAACACCAAAAGCATCACGTTGCCGATGTACAGCGACGCAATCAGTGCCCACACCAGCGCGGACGAACTGGTGAACAGCTGTGGCCCGGGCTGAATGCCGTAATTCTGGAATGCGCCTAGCAAAATAGCCGTGGTGTTGGACACGGGAATGCCCAGCGTCAGCAGTGGGATCAGCGCCGCGGTCACGGTGGCGTTATTGGCTGCTTCTGGGCCGGCCACGCCTTCAATAGCGCCTTTGGTTCCGAACTCGGCCAGGTTCTCACCCTTGGCCAGTTTTTTCTCGGTGGCGTAGCTCAAGAAGGTAGGAATCTCCGTTCCGCCTGCAGGAATGCAGCCGAACGGTGTGCCGATGGCGGTGCCACGAATCCAAGCAGGGATAGACCGTTTCCAGTCGCTCTTGGTCATGGTGACGCGGCTCATTTTGTTTTCCGAGTCAACCACTTTGCCCTCGAACAATACAAAGTGCAGCGCCTCGGCCACAGCAAACAAGCCCACGGCCACCAGCACGATCTCGATACCGTCTAGCAGCTCAGGCACATTGCCGGTGTAGCGCGCTTGGCCCGTAATTTGGTCCATGCCGATCAACCCAACCGCCAAGCCCACAAACAAGGCGGTCAAACCTCGCACCGTGCTTTGGCCCAACACCGCACTCACGGTCGTGAAGGCCAACAGCATGAGGCAGAAGTACTCGGGAGGGCCGAGCTTCACAGCGTAGTCTGCCACCAACGGTGCAAACAAAGTCACTACGATGGTGGCGACCGTACCTGCAAAAAACGATCCGATGGCAGAGGTAGCCAAGGCAGCACCTGCACGGCCGCTCTTGGCCATTTTGTTGCCTTCCATGGCTGTGACCATGCTGGCGGTTTCACCCGGCGTATTCAGCAAGATGGAGGTGGTAGAGCCGCCGTACATCGCCCCGTAGTAGATGCCCGCGAAAAAGATCATGGAAGCCGTAGCGTCCACTTTGGCGGTAATAGGCAGCAGCATGGCCACTGCAGTGGCAGGGCCAATGCCGGGCAACACGCCCACAGCCGTGCCAAGCGCACAACCTACAAATGCCCAAAGCAAGTTCACCGGCGTACCGGCAGTGACAAAGCCCTGTAAGAGCTGGTTCCAGATTTCCATAATATTTACCCGCTAAATCCAACCACTATTCGTGAGTCCTGGCAGGCTGATGGCCAGAAATTGCGTAAACATCCAGTACACCGGCGCGGCAATCAGCACACCCACCATCGCGTCACTGATCCACGACTTGGCACCGCTATCAGCCATGCCCTGCGCGTTGCGCAAGCCACGCGCGGCCAACACAAAACACAGCGTGCAGCTCAAGATAAAGCCGATGGTGGTGATGAGCGCCGCGTTCAGCAGCAAGCCAGTAGACATCCAGATAAAGCCGGGCCAATAGGGCTTTTCATCGTCTTGGTCTTCCATGTCTCTGAAGCCGCCAGTACGGGCCTCATAGACCAAAAAACCGCCACAAAGTAGTAGCGCAATAGAGACCACCCACGGCAGAAAATTAGGGCCCACGCCGGCATAACCGGCATCGGACGGAATCATGGTCGCACCCACAGCCAGCCCCAGGGCAAGCACTACAGTGCCTGCACCTACGGCGGTTTGCTGTGCCTTTTGCAGAGCTGCGCTCATCCCAACATTCCTGCCAAGTGCATGATGCCGCGCAGGCTGGCGAATTCAGTGTCCACAAAGTCGTCGAACGCTTTGCCGGTCAACAGTGCGGGAGTCCAAGCATTTTTATCCAATGACTCGGTCCATGATTTGGTCTTGGTGGCTTTGACAATCAGATCTGCCAAAGCAGCACGTTGCTCGGGTGTGATACCAGGGGCACCGTACACCGCGCGCCAGTTACCCAAGACTACGTCATAGCCCATTTCTTTCATAGTGGGCACGTTGATGCCGGGCAAGCGTTTTTCAGAGGTCACGCCAATAGGACGCATCTTGCCAGCAGCAATGTATTCGGCAAATTCGCTGTAGCCACTGCCACCCACGGTGACGTTGCCACCCAGCACTGCAGCAGTTGCTTCGCCACCGCCACGGAAGGCCACGTAGTTCACTTTCTTGGGGTCCACGCCTACTTTGGTGGCCAACATGGATGCGCAAATATGCTCTGTGGAGCCGCGCGAACCACCGCCCCACTTCACGCTGCCGGGGTCTTTCTGCATTTGGGCGACCACGTCCTTCATGGTCTTCAAAGGAGAATCTGAGGGCACCACGAACACGTTGTATTCGCTGGTCAGGCGGGCAATGGGCGTCGCTTTTTCCAAGCCCACTGCAGGCTTTCCTGTGATGATGCCACCCAACATCACAGCGCCCATCACCATCATTGCATTGGCGTCGCCTTTGCTACCGTTGACAAACTGAGCCAAACCGATGACGCCGGCAGCGCCACCTTTGTTTTCGTACTGCACGGTGTCAGCCGCTTTAGCTTCCAGCATAGCTTTACCCAAGGCACGCCCGGTGGTGTCCCAACCGCCGCCAGGATTGGCAGGAATCATCATCTTGAGGTTAGCGGCGGCACGGGCCGTCAGCGGAAAGCTGCCTGCCGCAGCCAGAGCGGCCAACGATTTCAAAAACATATCACGACGCATGAGAGTCTCCTTGGGTTATTAACTGCCTCTATGATGCAGGCGCAGCCTGTCAAATGGCTGTCCAAACACCTAGGGAAAACACCAATCGCTGCTATGCATTTGCTCTTGATCGAAGACGATATCGCCCTGCAGTCCACTCTGCAACGCAGCCTTACGCGGGCAGGCCTGCGGGTGGACGTGTGCAAAGATGGTGCGCAGGCACAGGCTCTATGGGCCAACCTGCTGCCTGACGTGGTGGTGCTGGACCTGAGCCTTCCCAATATGGACGGCCTGGACGTTCTGCGCGCTGCGCGCACATCTGGGCTGGACACGCCCGTATTGATACTCACCGCGCGTGGTACGGTAGGCGACAAAGTGCTGGGGCTCAATGCTGGGGCTGACGATTATCTGCCCAAGCCCTTTGATCTGGATGAACTGGAGGCCCGCGTCAAAGCCTTGCATCGCAGACACAATAATGGGCGCGTGCCCACCGATGAGTCGTTGCGTCTGGGCGCACTACGCTTTGAGCCTGCCGCTGGGGCTATGTATTTCAAGCAAGACGTCATGGACCTCACGCCACGCGAGCTGGCGCTGCTACGCACGCTGATGGCCAAGCCCGGCCATGCTGTGGCCAAGGAACGCTTGTTTGAAGTTGTATTCCCCGGTGAAGACCATGTGCAGTACGAAGCCATTGAGGTCGTGGTGTATCGCTTGCGTAAAAAACTAACAAACACCGGCGTAACGCTAATGACGCTGCGCGGTTTAGGCTATTTACTCAAGGCGAAAGACTAGCGTGGCGGCACACAGCCAAACCCGGTCCCTGCGCATGCATTTGTTGGTAGGCATTTTGGTGCCTATTGCTTTGTTTGTGGTGGTGGACACGGTCAGCCTTTACCGCCAGGCGCTGGATGCCGTCAACATTGCCTACGACCGCACGCTGCTGGCATCGGCCAAAGCGATCGGCGAGCTACTGGACGTTGAGGGTGATGGCCCCATGGCCAAGATCCAGGCGAGGGTTCCGTACTCCGCGTTAGAAGCATTTGAGGCCGACAACCGCAGCCGCATGGCCTATCGGGTGTCGGACGCCAAAGGCCAATGGATCGACGGCGCACAGGACCTACATCGCTGGAGCGGAACGATACCCAAGCAGGGCCCATATGCGGCGCTGGTGGATTTTTATGATGACGAATTTCGTGGCGACCCGGTGCGCGTGGCCGTGCTGTTACAGCCGGTGTCCAGCAGCCATGGCATGACCATGGCCACGGTGCAAGTAGCCGAAACGCTGGAGCTGCGCCGCACATTAGCCCGCCAGATACTGATAGACACGCTGCAACGCCAGGCCATCTTGATCAGCGTGATTGTTGCTGTAGTGCTGCTGGTGGTGCAGCGCGTGACGCGGCCCGTGCGCCAACTTAGCGATCGGCTACGCCATCGCGACGAAGACGATCTAACCCCCATCGACGCCGCGGACCTACCCCGTGAAATGCAGCCACTGACCGAAGCCACCAACCAGGTGATGGAACGCTTGGCCCACTTGCTAGACCACCAAAAGCGCTTTGTACGCGACGCAGCCCACCAACTGCGCACCCCGCTGGCAGTGCTCAAGGTACAAGTGCAGTCTGCCCGACGTGGCGATAGTGAGCCACAGGCTGCACTGCAAGAAATAGAAACTACCGTTGATCGCGCTACCACGCTAGCCAACCAAATGCTGTCACTGGCCAAGGTGGAGCAGCTCAAACAACAGCGTGCATTCGAAGTATTGGACTGGGCGGAGGTAGTGCGTGCATTGGCACTGGACATGTCACCCCTGGTCGCCGACAAGGACATTGACTTTGAACTGACCACGCAGCCCTGCCCTGTATTAGCCCACGACTGGATGTTGCGTGAACTGGTGCGCAATCTGCTGCATAACGCCACTCGCCACACGCCTCAACACGGTGCGCTCAGCATTGACGTGGCAATAAACCAACATCAAGCTGTGCTCACGCTGTCTGACTCGGGGCCTGGTATTTCGGATAGCTTGCGCATGCGCTTGTTTCAACCGTTTGCTGTGGGCGACAGTCGCACCGGCACCGGCTTAGGACTGGCATTGGCGCGTGAAATTGTGCTGTCCTTAGGCGGCACCATTGCGCTGAACAACCGCGTCCAAAATGACGTTGTCGTCGGGTCGGATGCAATCGTCAAACTGCCGCTTCACTCCTCAACACCCATATAAAACAAATACGTGAATAAAATTCGCATCGACAAATGGCTTTGGGCCGCTCGGTTCTTCAAGACACGGTCGCAGGCAACGGACGAAGTCGCTCTCGGACGCGTGCAGCTCAACCAACAGGATGTGAAGCCGTCCAAAGAAGTTCAGGTGGGCGATACGCTGGCCATCGTGCAAGCGCAGCTGAGGCGTGTGGTGGTTGTCAAAGGCATCAGCGGCCAACGCGGCTCTGCACCCATTGCGCAGTTGCTGTACGAAGAGACACCGGAGAGCATTGAAATCCGCCGCATAGCCGCAGAGCGCAACCGCCTGAGCCCCGAACCCGCCCGGGCCATAGAGCATGGCCGCCCCACCAAACGCGATCGCCGCGAGCTAGATAAAGGCTGGGGTGACCGCTGGAGTGCATCGGCAGACTAAAAACCTTTGCAAAAATGAAAAAAGCCCGAGGGTTACTCGGGCTTTTTAAACTTTGGCGGAGACGGAGTCCGCTTCCTACAATTCCTAACTAGTCCTAAGAAGTCCAATTTTTTCAATTAAAACAATACCTGAGCCCCAATCATCGTCCTACTGTATCCAAACTGATTTGATCGAATCCGACTACAATTTGATAGTCAAATCGATAGTTAAAAATATAGGGGATTCGAACTCATGGCAAGGCAATTGCACAAGCTAAGCGCACTGCAAGTTACGAAACTCAAGAAGCCTGGTTTGTACGGTGACGGCGGTGGCTTAACACTTCAAATTACCCCCTGCGGATCCAAAAGCTGGCTCTTTCGGTTCATGATTGAATCCAAGGCACATGGCATGGGCCTGGGGCCAACTCATACTGTATCTCTGGCTGAGGCACGTCTAAAAGCATTAGAAGCTCGAAAACTTCTACTTGATGGTCTCAATCCCCTGGATGTCAAAAAAGAAGTTCGACAGGCGCAAACCCTGGAGCGGGCGAAGCGAATGACATTTGATCAATGTGCCAAAGCCTATATCGATGCCCATAAGGGCGGTTGGAAAAACGAAAAACACATTCAGCAGTGG
>JBJOLD010000069.1:0-2929 GCA_046045765.1 Pseudomonadota bacterium
GCGTGAAATATCCGCGCCTAGGGCTGGTCATCATCGACGAAGAGCACCGCTTTGGCGTGCGCCACAAAGAGCAAATGAAGGCCTTACGCGCCGAGGTGGATGTGCTAACCCTCACCGCCACCCCAATTCCCCGCACGCTGGGCATGGCGTTGGAAGGCTTGCGTGACCTGAGCGTAATTGCCACCGCGCCCCAGCGCCGCCTGGCCATCAAGACCTTTGTTCGCAGTGAAAGCAACGGCGTAATCCGCGAAGCCGTGTTGCGCGAACTCAAGCGCGGTGGGCAGGTCTACTTTCTGCACAACGAGGTGGAAACAATCGAGAATCGCCGCCAGAAGCTCGAAGAGCTGCTGCCCGAAGCCCGCATTGCCGTCGCCCACGGCCAGATGCCTGAACGCCAGCTAGAAAGCGTGATGCGCGACTTTGTGGCCCAGCGCTACAACCTGCTGCTGTGCTCTACGATTATTGAAACCGGCATCGACGTCCCCACGGCTAATACGATTGTGATGAGCCGCGCAGACAAGTTCGGCCTGGCACAGCTGCACCAGCTGCGCGGCCGCGTGGGCCGCAGCCACCACCAAGCCTATGCCTATTTGATGGTGCCCGATATTGAGGGCCTGACCAAGCACGCCCAACAGCGGCTGGACGCGATTCAGCAAATGGAAGAACTGGGTAGCGGCTTTTACTTGGCCATGCACGACCTGGAGATTCGGGGTGCGGGCGAGGTGCTGGGTGAAAACCAAAGCGGCAATATGCTGGAAGTGGGATTTCAGTTGTACAACGAAATGCTGAGCGAGGCCGTGCGCTGCCTGAAAGCCGGTATTGAGCCCGACCTGCTAAACCCACTGAACGTCACCACAGAAATCAACCTGCACTCCCCCGCCTTGCTACCTGACGACTACTGCGGCGACGTGCATTTGCGCCTAAGCTTCTACAAAAAGCTGGCAACCGCCAAAAACACCGACCAGGTGGATGCGCTGCTGGAAGAAATTGTGGACCGTTTTGGCAAGCTACCCGCCCAGGCCCAAACGTTGATCGACGTGCATCGCCTGCGCGTGATCGCACGCCCTTACGGCGTGGTCAAAGTGGATGCTGCGCCGGCTGTGATCACCATCACCTTCAAGAAAGACCCACCGATTGACCAGATGAAGGTGATTCAGCTTATCCAGAAGAACAAGCACATCAAGCTGGCTGGTAACGAGAAGCTGCGCATAGAGCGCGAGCTGCCCGAGGTGAAAGACCGGACACAAATGGTGCGGGATATTTTGAAAAATTTGGGGCAGCCGGTGATGGAAACCACCTCACCGACATGACATATGCCGTGACATATGCTAAAGTAACCACCGACTTTTCAAAGAGGTGAGTCATGGTCACGCCGCACTCCACACAACTTTATATTGCTAGCGAATCTATAGCGCCTTACGCAATAGACACGGGGGCTAGATCCGTAAAACTCTTCAGAAATGGTGCCAACCAGGCGGTGCGTATCCCCAAAGAGTTCGAGCTACCCGGCACCCAGGCGCTGATGCATCGCGAAGGCAACCGGTTGATTTTGGAGCTGGTGCCAGACCGGCCCAAGAAAGGCACTGCGGCTGCATTGCTGGCCGCATTGGAGAGCATGAAAGACTGGGAACCCATCACCAAAGAGTTCCCCGATGTAGACGCGGGACTGCTCCCCCTCGATGACATTGACTTTGGTGATGGCGGCAAATGAGTGAGCCCCGCATTTACCTCTTGGACACCAACATCATCTCGCACATGATGCGCGAACCCGCCGGGCGTGCAACGCAAAAATTTGCGGCAGTAGCAGCCATGGACTTAACCCAAGGCGTGGTTACGAGTACCGTCGTTTTGTGCGAGTTGCAATTCGGCCTGCAACGCAGACCCAACCTCAGACTCAGCGCCGCTCTGGACCGCATTCTGACGGGCGTGGAAGTATTGTCTTTGGACATTGACGTTGTTCCACGCTACGCACAACTGCGTGCGGTGCTTGAGGAAAATGGCAACCCCATAGGCCCCAACGACACGCTCATAGCCGCCCATGCTCTGTCACTCGGGGCCACCTTGGTCTCCGCCGACGTAGAGTTCGCCCGTATACCGGGTCTTCAGGTCGAAAACTGGCTCCGGCCCTTATAGAACCTGTGCAGGTAGCTACTACTTTTATAGCAAACACTCTTATGCCACTCCAAGAAATTACCCCAGGCCTAGTTGTCCAAAACCTGCCTACTGCTCTGAAACTGAGCGACTACAAACTCATCGCGTTTGACATGGACTCCACCCTCATCAACATCGAGTGTGTAGATGAAATTGCCGACGCAGCGGGCCGCAAGGCCGAGGTGGCGGCCATTACCGAAGCCGCCATGCGGGGAGAAATTACCGACTACAAGGCCAGCCTGCGCGCGCGCGTCGCATTGCTCAAAGGCGTAACTGTGGCGCATATGGAAGAGGTGTACACCCAACGGCTGCAGCTCAACCCCGGCGCAACAGCGCTGGTTGCAGCCTGCAAAAAAGCGGGGCTCAAAGTGTTGTTGGTGTCGGGTGGTTTTACGTACTTTACCGACCGCATCCGCGATCGCCTGGGCATCGACTTTGCCCGCTCCAATGTGCTGGAAGTGGAAAGCGGCCCAGGATTAATCGCCTCTACCGGGTCGGGCGGCACCCTCACCGGGCGCATGGTGGACCAGCCTTGGGGCGACATTTGTGACGGTGCTGAGAAGCGTCGCACGCTGTTAGAAGTTGCCACCCTCATGGGCATTGCCCCTGCACAGTGCATTGCCATGGGCGATGGTGCCAACGACTTGCCCATGATGGGGGTTGCGGGCCTGTCGGTGGCCTACCACGCCAAACCTGCTGTTCGGGAGAAGGCCCATGTGGCCATTAACAGCGGCGGACTTGATCGCTTGCTGGAGGTGCTGCAAGCCTGACACCCTAC
>JBJOLD010000013.1:0-18229 GCA_046045765.1 Pseudomonadota bacterium
CACGGTACGCACAGACCAACGCAAACTCTGAATGGAGTTGCCTTGGGCGAGGGCATTTTCTAGTGTAATTTGCCCCCCCACGTAAGTGTTGGCCATGACCAGCGAGTGACGTATGCTGGCACCGCTCGCGACAAATACGTCGGACGCCAAAACAGTAGCCGGACCCAGTTCGGCACCAGCCTCCACTACACACCCCGCACCCACAAGTACCGGGCCAAGGATGCTGGCATCGGCATCAATAACTGCATCGGGGCTGGCAGCGCCCCACGGCATACGCAGCCACGATGCGGGAATGGCTGCTTCTTGTGTGCCGTCGAGCGCATACTGTTGCGAGGCCAACAAATCAGCGGCGCACAAATTTTGGGCAAAGTCGGTGGGTGCTGCCATTACGCAACGAGTCCCTGCCATGTTGCGCGCGCTCTCTGCCAGTGAGGCGTAGTCTGCGTAGTGGCCGATCGACAACAGTGCATCAGTAGAAGCGCTAAACCAGCCCGTCCAAACTACGTCTGCAGTGACGCACATCGCTGCACCGCTTGCTTGCATGAGCTCGCGCACGATGCGGCTGCTCACCCATTGGTGTGCGTGACCAATAACAACATGTTCATGGGGTTTCAGGCCCATACCGCGTAGTACGGTGTACGGAGATGCGGACTCCCTAGCGTGGTGCCAGTTAAGCTGAATTCCCCAGGGTGCGCCGTCTTGAAGTGCTGCACGTAGTGCCTCTGGGTGTTCGCTAACAACGAGATCTATTTGGCGTGTCCCAGCAAGCGCACAACTGTCCATCACGCGTTCGGCAAAGCTGGCCGTGCCCAATGGAAGCATACAGGCTAGCAGATGGTCAGCTGCAGGCACATCTGCTGATCGCTCCTGAGTCATGAATAACACGATGCGGGCAGCGGGGGAGCTCAGTGAAGATGTGTCTTGCATGGAGATTGATAAAGGTTTGCAGTTAAGGCGGCTTAGTACGCGCCACGCCCAAAAATGACTGCCGGGATGGTTTTAAACAGTACCTTAATGTCGGTCCATAGCGAACGCTGGTGGATGTAGTCGATATCCATCTCTACTTGTTGATCAAAGGGAATTTCTGAGCGACCGTTAACTTGCCAGAAACACGTAAGTCCGGGGACTACGCTGAGGCGTTCCCTATCACGCAGGCTGTACTTGGCGACCTCAGATGGTATCGGTGGGCGCGGGCCAACTAAAGTCATCTTGCCAGTGAGCACACACCAAAGTTGCGGAAGCTCGTCGATGCTAAATCGACGAATTACGCGGCCTGTTGGGGTAATTCGAGGATCCCGCTTCATTTTGAAGGTTACGCCTTCGGCGCCGTGTTGATTCATGGCGAGAATCTTGGCGCGCACAGCATCTGAATCAACGCACATGGATCTGAATTTGGGAAAGGCAAACTCTCGTCCACGCAAACCAATACGCTTTTGCCAGTAGAGCACCGGCCCACCGTCGTACAGCCGAATACACAATGCCACCACCAAAAATAAGGGGCTGAGCAATACCAGCGCCGGAATTACGGCAAAGATGTCGATCGTGCGTTTCACTACACGCACGCTGCTGACTTTTATACGCCACACCACGCGTTTCCAAGCTGCCTGAAACTGGTTATTGCGTGGGCTCGGAATCTTGGGGAGTTTTGTGTTTTTCATGGTTTAGAGCACTCGTGATGCGGTTACATTCAACTCAACATTTCAATTACAGACCACCGATGCTGCAAACTTGTGACCAAATTGTGAATTCGGGACAACCCTGAAAAGACCTGCCGTGGATACGATTCTTCCAATTCAAGATTCACTCAAAGTACTTGTCGCCGACGATATACAAACAAGTCGTCTGGAGCTGATGCGTTTGGTGCGCGATCTTGGCCATGAGGCCATAGAAGCTGCAAGCGGAGAAGAAGCGTTGCGTTTGATTGACGTGCATTATCCCGATGTATTGTTGCTGGACTTGTTGATGCCTGGAATGGATGGCTTTGAAGTTGCGCGTGCAGTACGCCAACACGTTACAGGTAAATGGTTGCCGGTCATTGTTTTGTCAGCTTTACAGGGTGACGAGCACTTTGCCCATGCACTTGCAAGTGGTGCCGCCGACTGCCTCCTTAAACCTGTGAGCCCATCGATTTTGCGCGCCAAGCTGAGGCAATATCAGCGTATTCTGGATATGCAGGTCAAGCTAGCTCTTATGGCGCAGCGTCAGCATGCTATTCATGAGCATATTGCGGATGCAATTATTACCATTGATGCCGATGGGCGGGTCTGCGAACTCAATCGTGCCGCGCGAGCGTTGTTCGCATTGGAAGATGGTTTGGATGCGGCGGGAATGGAGCTCAAGGCGCTCACTGGAATGGAATTGAATCAGCTGTTGAGTGGATCAGAGGTGGACCTCGGACCAAGTCAACAGCCAAAAATTCTTTATTCGCAGTCCCATAACCGCTGGAGCATGGGGCATCAAGAGTTTTGCACTATCGCGCTGCATGACCTGAGCGAGTCGCGACGTATTGAGCGGATGAAAGATGAGTTTTTAGCGACTGTTAGCCACGAGTTGCGTACCCCGCTCACTTCCATCTTGGGTGCATTGGGACTGTTAGCAGTAGGTGCCGGTGGTACGATGCCCGCGGCGGCGTTGGAGCTTTTGCAAGTGGCTAAGCGCAATGGCGACCGCCTAAGTAAGTTAATCGACGATGTACTTGACTTAACTAAGCTCGAAGGCAACCGCATGGAGCTTAATTTACAACCCGTAGAGCTTGCGCCGCTCATACGGGAGGCGCTGACTGCAAACTCGACCTACGCACAGCGTGGAATGGTTTCACTGGCGTTTGACGATGATGTGCGCTCTTGCCGCGTCCAGATTGACCCGGATCGTTTTCTGCAAGTCATGGCCAACTTGCTTTCCAATGCAATCAAACATTCACCCAAGGGAAAGACGGTGCGTGTTTTGCTGCAACAACATCCAAACCAAGTGCAGGTTGATGTTGTGGATGAGGGCCCTGGTATTGACCCGGCCTTCAAGAAGAAGATGTTTGAAAAGTTCTCGCAGGCTGACGCGTCTGACCGGCGCGCGGTGAGTGGGACTGGTTTGGGTCTCTACATCACGCGCATGCTGGTAAATAAAATGGGTGGCGTGGTGAGTGCTGATTCGGGCGCCCCTGGAGGTTCTACTTTTAGCGTGTGTCTACCCCGCTTGGAATTGGCTGGCACTGGACCATGGATATTGTGCATTGCGCAGGACCGTCAATTCCTCGAGCGCATGGCAGACTGGTTGGCAGATTTGGGTGGCGTGGAAGTTGCCAATAATCTGACCGGTGCAGAGGTTTTGATTAGACGTCGCGGACTGCCTACAGTGTTGTTGGCAAATCCGCACGCACAGGGTTCTGCGAATTATTTTTGTACCCGCTTGAAACATATGTTGACACCGCAGCGCGTCATTCTACTGAGTGACTCTCTTAACTCTGCCTTCGCTGCGCGATATGGAATGGGCTGGCTTTCATCAACTAAGGCTACGCGTCAGGAAGTGATCCTCAGGGCCAAGGCACTGCTGACCAAACCGAATGAAGGTAAGGCTAATGGAATTATTTGAACGCGTCATGTGCGTTGAAGACGATCCGGATATTCGTATGATCCTAGACTTCAGTTTGGGTCGCATGGGTGGATTTAGTCTTTGCCTGTGCGAGAGTGGACTGCAGGCGTTGGAATACGTTGAGTCGTTCAAGCCGCAAATGGTGTTGCTGGACGTCATGATGCCTGGTATGAGTGGGCCGGAAACGCTGCCAAAGTTACGGGAGTTGTCCGTGATGCAGGGGGTGCCTATCGTTTTTTTGACTGCAAAGGCAATGCAGGATGAGGTGGCGGCACTGCTAGAGCTTGTTCCAACGGGCATCATCGTGAAGCCTTTTGATCCGGTTTCGTTACCACAAAGTATTCGTGTGTTCTGGGAGAGCGGACGTGTTAAGTCCGCCTGATTGCCTGGATCCGGGCTTTGCAGCGCAGTTTCTCGAAATTCAGCGCACATTTGTAGGTGGACTTCCGCAACGGTTGCGGAGCATCCAACAAGCGCCGGATCTGCTTGCTCGGTATGCTGCTTTGCATCAATTGACAGGTGCTGCGGGTGGCTATGGCTTTACGGTGTTGAGTGCGCGTGCGCGAGATGCGATGGACGCAGTCCGGATTGACATTGATACGAGCGGAGCTCTAGCGAGTCTGGCCGAGGAAATCACTCGTATTTACGCGCTATCATTTGACGGCGGTGCCGTACCTTAGTGCGTCATGCGGGCGTGGCATTACCTGTTGGTAAAGCTCGATTGCGAAATCAACACACTCGCCTATTCACAGAAAATTCGGGACTCCCTCTTCGGTGGTTTTGGGTAACTTTAATGTTAGTTCAGACAGTTCATCGGCTTAACCGATTGGAGAACTTTCCGGTAACTGTTTTTGACGGCGCCTTGGCGTGCTAGCTCGTCAAATGCTACCTGCTGAAGAGTTGCTGTATGGGCTGTGGATAGCCCGAGCTCAAACGCTGCGCATTCGTTCGTACCGAGCGATCGCGGGTCGCGGCCGGTGACGGCACCAAAGACTACTAAAGCCTGGAGATAGGTGCCGTGGCTACTTGCGTGATAGTGGTCTTTGGCCCAAAGATTAAGTTTGCCGCTTTCGATGCCATCGTAGGGGTTGGAGTCAGCCACACCACTAGCCATCGCGCGCAGCCAAGCGTCGCCTACCGGAATCACACCTTTGATAATCGGAGTTGCTGCTGCTGCTTGATCGTAGCCGGCGCGCACGTCTTGTCCCATTGCTTCAATTGACTTGCCGTACCAAGCCCCCTTGGCTTCATAAGTCTGGTCAGCTCTGGGCCAAGTGGCCAGTAAGCGCACTTCAACCCGCGGGTTACGACTGGCCAGGAGCGCAGTCAGCTGTTTGGTGCTGTCAATCAGCTTTGCTGGGTCGCCAGGTTTATTCTCGTCCAGTGTCGAGAACCCATGCATTACCACTACGTCCCAAGGACGCTGACCAATCACATTGCCTTTATTTCGCAGATGCCAGTCCAAGCCGACACCTCCCTGGGTCTCGAGCGATACGTTGTATTTCAATCCGGCTTGGTTTGTGAATGCCTTAAACAGGGCTGGCATGCCGCCAATGCCTTGGGCGTTAAGGTCGTGTACCGAATCAGCATGCCAACGACTAACTGGTGAGCCTTCAGCGTATGTAAAGCTGTTGCCAATGAATAATATCTCGGTGGCCTGTGCAATAGCGCACCCAAATCCCATACTTGCAAGTAAAGCATGCGCAGCGCTGCGCCACAGCATTTCCGTCAGCCATACATGGAAGCTGGATGTATTTGGGGTCATTCGTCGAGCATACTTGATTCCTCTCAAAAAGAGCGGTGGCAAAAAAGCGTAGCGCACGCTATGGCGTTCAAAGTCAGGCGGTGTAAGCGAACCTTGGGAAGTCCCGAGAATGTCAGGACCCATTAAAGTGCGCGATTGTTGTTAGGAAGCTAATCAGCGAATTCCATTAGAGACTATGACCAATAGCCACACCAAGAGTTCGAATATTTATATATTCGAGTCGTTCGGCACCCTGACTTAGCAGAAGTCACAATCTCGAAACCCACTTTGGGGCGAAGCCTGCTTCAATAACGGCTTTCCAAAAAATTTTGGTCTGGTAATTGACGATAGATTGAAAATGGTCGTCTTTCTCAGAAATGTCCATGAATAAGGTTATTCATATCAAGCCAGAATTTTGTAATACGCAGCCAGGCCACCGGGCTATCAACGGGTGATCAGCCGATTGACGTGCTGCGTACACGGTATATCTACCTCGGCTTTGTTAAAGGTGATGCCAAAAGCGCGCCGCTTTGGATGCAGAGTCCCGGTCTGGCGCGTCAGAGAAGAAAGTTGATTGGCATGGCGCTACCGTCACGATAGCCTGTCCTTTTTATGCTTGCTGGCCATCGGCAAGTCCACCCGATAAGAGTCGTGCTCTGCGTCAGAAGAGATTTTGCAAAATAATAGCGTGAGTGTGGTTCGTCCGACTGGCGTTTAAAATAGTAATAATCTGAGACCTCTATTTGACATGTTTACCCGCGTTGAACATGACTTCTGCAGCAGGATGCTTAATATTTCTGAGGTTCGCAAGATTGACCGCGGATTTTTCGGCCTGCTATTACTGCTAGAACAATCTCTGGTCACACGCCAACTGAAACTGCGATTAATGTCAGCGCTCAATGCAATCCGTCGCTACTTGCGACTTTTAAACCAAGAGTTTGGTGCTTCCGTGACACTGCGGTTTTCGCCAAACATTTTTTCTCCCTCGCCCTGTTCACCGCAAAGGACCACACGGTGTTGCAGAAATTGATTGCCAGCTCACTATCGCGCAACGGATGGCTATCGGATGAGCCCCGCATGCAGGGGGCAGCTGCGTGACCGACACCCTGCAAGCCTTCTTAGCAAGGGCTGGAGTGGATGTGTCTGGTGATTTGCCCCGTTTTTTGGCCTATACCCTGGTAGCTCTGATCTGCACCATTCTGGGCGGTTCGCCCAGAATGGTGCCGCGAAAGCTACGAATGCTGTGGTTGCAACTCGGTGTTTTGTATCTTCTTGCTGCGATTAATGCCCTGTTCCAGGGGGATGAGTTGTGGTTGCACTGGGCGCGTGAATATGCCCGTGCCCACGATTCATATAACGAACGTCGCCCCTTTCAGTTCGCCGTGCTGCTGGCATTGCTTTTGCTGTTTGCGGCCAGCTGGAAGCTGCTACGGAAAGCCGCCGATACCGACGTCCTGCGCATCGTAGTGCTGACCGGCGCCTGCGGAACCCTGTCTGTGCATCTGCTGAGCTACGTATCTTTTCACTACACTGATCTTGTACTTAATGCCTTCTGGATGGATCACAGCATCAGCACTTGGGTGGAGCTGGCCTCTTTGAGTCTGACCGGGACAGGCACGGCAATCGAACTTGTTCGGAGCAACGGCCATGGATAACAACACCTGCATTGACTTTGCCGCCCACAGTGGCTATCCGGGCGTACTATGCCTTAGGCGTAACGGCGTTGAGTGGGCCCGGCGTTGCCAAAACGCCGCCACCGCAAAGAATCAGAATGCCATTGGCATGTTGCGCATACCGAATTCCGCATCATTGAAAGCGCTTTTTTCTTGCTGCTAAATACGCCATCGCAGTCCTCTCATTTATTCGCAACTGCAGCTCTCGGTAACCATCAAGGTACTTCTTCGATATATTAAACTTCACTGTGTGGTTCGCGAGGCAGTGACTCTCAACACACTCCAAACTCAAGGCACCCATCATGTACGCTCTACGAACTTGTGTCCTATTGTCTAGCCTCGTTGCCTTGAGTGCCTGTTCAGGATTACCCACCCTGTTGGCCCAAGACCAAGTGTTTTTTTCGCACAGCGATCCGGCTTTGGTAGCTTCACCGGCATATCGCAATACATGGTCATCTTCGCAGTGGCACGAAGTAGCTGCTCTGAAGGAGCCCAGTAAGACACTGCAGACGACTGCGAACCTGCAAGAAATGATCGTCTACTTTGACACCAATGCCGATCAGCTAACCCGATCCGAGCTGGATCGTTTGTCTCAATTCATAGGTCAGGTCAACCCGACACAAGGACGCAAGTTTGTATTGGTCGGCCATACGGACAGTCGCCACACCAGCGTCTACAACCAATCCTTATCCGAGCGCAGAGCGGCAACGGTATCTAGGCTGCTCGCTGACTATGGTGTAGATCAGCGCAACATCACCATCCAGGCGCGAGGACTGCAAGAACCCGCGACCAGCAATGATAGTGAGATGGGGCGCGCCAAGAACCGCAGGGTGACATTAAGCATTGCCAACTAAAGGTCCTTGATCGGGACGCGCGCAGAGAAATGCGGGCTGCAGCCCACTAGTGTCTGGATTCCAGCAAGGCAGCATCGCGCTCTAGGCCGGTCGGAATGCGCTTGACAAACATGGCCTCGCAGACGCCCAACAGCATGAACAACCCCCATACCGCAGCGGAAATACGCCAGACCGTATCGCCTTCAAAAAGCGGTATGTAGCGTAAGTCCTGCCACACCAGTGTGGCCAAGGCAGCCACCAATGCCGGTGCCACCGAATACGTCAGGTTGCGCCCCAAACGATACAAGCGCTGCATCGTCGAAAACTGCCAGTATTTGGCGCCTACGCCCATGGTGAGGTAGTAAATCACCGTGTGAACTGCACCTGAGACTGCCATGGCTATGGCGAAATAAGTCACTCGATAAAGAAGGAAAATTTCTGCCCCCATCCATTCGCCAACAAAAAAAACACCCAACGTGAAGATGGTCGCGCGCACCAAAAACTCCGTGAACAGAACCAGCCAGAGCGGCAAGCCATCCAGTTCGGAACGCGTCCCTTGGGCAGAGCGGTGCAGGTATAAGGCCTGCGGAGGGCCCATTAATGTGGCATATCCAATGATGCGCAGTGAAGGACTCACATTGACTCCAATAGGTGATGGCTGGTAGCGGCCGGCTACCTGGCAAGCATCGTAAATGAATTTCAGCTGCCAATTATTCAGGCCACTGGAGAATTTACAGTTTGTCCACAATGTCGAATTGGCCGGAAATAAAATCGCTAAAACTTCACTTTAGAGGATACTGGCTTGACCACCATGAAGCAAATCAGCGCCATCATGGCGCTCAAAATCAAGGGCCGTCATTACCCTCACAACGTCGGTCGCTGCGACATTTTGTTTGAGTCGTTGCGCCGCTTCATGGATAAAGACCTCATATCAGAGTTCATCATCATTGTCCCCCCCGAAGAAGAGGAAGAAATTGCCAACCATGCTCGCGCGTGGAATGACTTCCCGATCCGACTGGTGTCTGAAGACAAATACCTCGAAAAATTCAAAGAATTTAATAAATGGTACGAGGTGCGCCCTTGGCACCGCCAGCAGATCATCAAATTGTTTTGCGCCGAATTAGTTGAGAATGATTTTTTCATCGTCTTTGACCCCGACATGTTTGCCACACAAGCGTTCGGCTATGACGATTTGATTATTGATGGCAAGTCTTTAGTGCAAACCGAGCCTAAGCAGGACCACTCCGATTGGTGGGAAAGTTCGGGAAAGATATTAGGAGTTGAGCCCCAAATGGCGACTACCGGGCTGTGTGTCACGCCCGAGATATTGTCAAAAAAAGTTTGTATTGCATTAACCAGACGCATTTCTGACAAATTTAAGAAATCTTGGTATGAGGTCCTGCTGTCCAGCTACACCATTAATTGGACCGAATACACCTTGTACTGGACACATTTGGAGTCCGAGGCGCACGTCGATGCATTTCATACGCTTGCGCCCCGCCCTGACGGTTTGTATTTGCACGCTTCACAGAATGTCTGGCTGTCCGATCAATTTGCGCTAATGGATTTCAAGCGGCTTTTTTCGGAACAAAACCACGGTATCTTTTGCACTATTCAGAGCAATACCGGCGTCACGCCACAAGACATACTGAAGCGTATATCTCCTTGGTTACCAGTTCGATTGCAAAAGTACCGCATTGAGACCAATAGGGCTGATAAATTGAAGGAGCTTGTGGGTGCCGTGACCCGCCGTGTGATGCAAAAGTTGGGGCTCTGACCATGCAAAATATGCGCCCTAAGTTGCTAATGCTCACCATTGAGTTGCCGTACCCACCTACCAGTGGCGGTCGAATGAAGAGCTGGAATATGCTGAAGTACTTGGCCAATGCATTTGACGTGGGACTGGCTTGTCCTATCCGTTATGGCAATGAGTACCAAGACGAGATGAACCAGCAGGTCGAGCTCCGGCACTTTTTGCACGATACGGTGGAGATCCCGCGTTCCGCTAAGAACCTACTCATTAGTTATGCCTTAGGCATGCCATTGAATGTGTATCGCGATCGCTCCAGCAAACTTAAGTCCGAAGTTGCTGCAGTAGCCGATCAGTACGACATGATTTTGGTTGACCACTACGAGTCCGCCCAATACGTCCCAGATGGCTACCGGGGTAAGGTGGTTTTCCACGCCCATAACGCGACCTTTTTGATGTGGGAGCGCTACGCAGGCTCGGATGCTTCCTGGCCCTACCGGCTCGTCACCTGGGCGGAGGGCATGCGGGTCAAATCCAGCGAAAAGAAGATTTGCGAGCGGGCGGATAGGGTGTTTGCGTCGCCGAACGATATTGACACACTGGTTGGTATTGGGGTGGATCGAGCCAAGTTCCGCGAGACATACCACCTAGGTGATGACAGCCAATTGGCACTGCCTGCACTGCGCTATGAAGATTCGCGCCCTGTATTGCTGTATGTGGGCACCCTGAATTGGGAGGCCAATGTGGATGGCTTACTGTGGTTCTTTGATGCGGTACTGCCCTTGGTACTGGCCAAGCATCCAGCCGTGGTCGTAAAAATAGTGGGCGGAAAACCTGACCAGCGTTTGCTGGACAATGCTCGGCACCTGCCTCAAGTGGTCTTTACCGGCTTTGTGAAAGATCTGGAGCCGCTGTTCAATGAAGCGCGTGTGTCTCTGGCACCCTTGCGCTTTGGCTCGGGCATCAAGGTCAAAGTACTCAACTCCATGTGCCGAGGCCTGCCTATCGTCACCACCAGCATCGGGGCCGAAGGCATTGATGCCAGGCATATGCAAGAACTGGCTATCACCGATACGCCCGTTGAAATGGCGCAAGCCATTGATACCCTGTTGACCGACTGCGAAGCCTGGCAGGTGCTGGAGCAAGGTTCGCGCAACAAAGTGCGCGAGAAATATACATGGGAAAAGGTATTGGGTTCGATGAAAGTCGAACTCCAATGCTTGAAATAAGCGTGGGCGGACGCCTGCATTATCTCGACAACATGCGCGCTATGGCGTTTAGCATGATGTTGCTATTCCACGCACTAAAGCTATTCACGCCGGAAGGATGGGGAATCCATCTCACGCCCTTGTCTGGCTCGCAGCTTGGCGCAGAAATCATCAGCAGCTGGCGCTTGCCACTGCTGTTTTTCATTTCCGGAGCGGCCTTCAGCCTCAGCATCAAGCGCCAAAACATTTTTATACGAACCGCAAAAAAATTACTGCCAATGCTGATTATTGGGACACCGATTCTGGTGGCTACTGCCAACTACATGCATGAGCGCTACACCAACCCCGATGCTGTTTTATGGACGTATTTCACCAACTATTTCGAAAATGTCCTCAAAGGTCAACTATCGTGGTACCACTTATGGTATTTGGGTTATATCCTGTTTTTTGTAACGGTCCACCAGTTGGCATATGACCTCATCAAGAAGACAAGCCTTATGTTGGCACCTAAGTATTTTGCCTATATATTTGTATTACTTATTATCATCTCATTTATTAACGAGGCCATGTTGCGCTCCTATTTTCCGGTGAAGCGCAATTTTTTCAGCGATATAGCGTCCTTAATATCTTTTGCCTGTTATTACATGGTCGGCATCATAGTTATTCAGCGACGTGATTTTCTGACCCGTAATGCGGCACTCGCCTGGCCCCTGTCAGTGCTTGCACTCATGGCTATGGTTGTTCATTTTGCATTGTCACCACTGCCACTGCCGATCACTAAAACCATTATTGCTTGGACTGTTATTTTCGGGCTGGACGGTTTGTTTTACCGGTTTGTCAATGTCAAACTGGCTTTGACGACTGTTCTGCATAACAAATTGATGGATATTTACGTTATTCACCAGTTAACGCTGTTAACTGCCGCTTTCATTACGGCCCAGTTCACGGACGGGTTCTTGAAGATTTGTGCAATTTTCATCATTGGCTTTGCGCTTGCCTACTTGGCAGGATTGGCAAAATCGTATGTGAAGGGTTTATTCAAGCGAGGACTTCACTTGCTACGGCGCGGGATGGGTGCGAACTAAAACGCTGAAGGTATGATCGCTCACATGGAACAGACGTCACCTGGTGCTGACAGGTCGCAGAGCAGTCTAGCGCTTATTAGTCACAGAACCGTTTTAAAGGCAATGCTGTGGATCGCATTGTTTGGAGGACTGCAATCGGGAAAGTATTTTTTGTACAACCGAATGCAGGAGCTGAGTATGGGCGTGACCGTAGTGCTTTTTTTTTACGCGGCTTATTTTGCGGCGCAAGTCAAAAATAGCTCCGCCAATTGGAGCTTCTGGTTTTTTGGCCCGCTTTTGGGCATAGCGCTGATAACCACGATTCCTGCTTATTTGTTTTCTAATCACAACAACGTGGCAATGCTACCAAGCGTATTGGCGAACCGGGCAATCCTGAATTATCTTATTAGCCCCTGTATTGTTTTTCTCTACGTTAGCGGCACTTCCATTTCGGAAATTGAAAATACCATTATTTCGGTTATGAAGTGGAGCGTCATCGTCTATTTGTTCTCTTATTTCACGCTGCCGTTACCTACTTACTTCGTTTCCGATGATCCTTGGAAAGCCGGCCTTGTGACTTTTGACTACCGAGGTTACAGGCTAAAAATTCCATTCAAGGTTATGGTTATAAGTGCCACGCTGTTCTTGCACAAACTAGGCACCGACAAAGCAAACCGGGGAACTTGGCTCATGTTTTCTGCATTTGTTGTACTGTCATTGAACCTCTATACCAGCCGTTCTTTGAATGCCGGCATTGTCATCAGTGCTGTGGCTTTTTTCCTCTTGCTGAAAAACAAGAGGCGGGCCCCCTTATTCATGATGTTTTTGCCCATTATTATCTTGGGCCAAGCCTATGGAATCATTAGTTTCTTTGACCACTTGGCCATTGAAAATGCTGCCGGCAAGGACGTTCGCTATGACTCTTACAAAAAAGCCGTCGGAATCATTGAGAAATATCCGCTTCTAGGTATGGGAATGGCAAGTGCCGCAACCATTACTGACTCCAAATTGATTTGGAAGTATTTTTTTGCCGACGATATAGGCATTGTTGGCGTTGCCTACCGATATGGGGTAATCGGGGCGTTACTTTACCTGACTTTCGCATTTAAGCTGATTTCCAACCAAATCAGTCTGCATTGGAAGTACACAGCTTTAAACATGCGAAACAGTTCACTACAAATCGCGCTTCTGTGCACCATGATCAATGCCGTACTGAACATGATCCTGAACCTTGATTTCATCAACCCGGATGGCGTTATGTTTGCGAGCCTCGTCATTGCGCTGAATGCGATACATAAGCGACACCTAAGCAGCCTAAAGACCATCACTGCCGGCGGCTCTGTGTAGCAGCTGCAGCCCTTTTACCGCACGGGCTCAGTAAACATCGCAGGCTTCTCTTTGAAATCGGTCTTCGTCACACATCATTTCCAAATAAGCTCTTGGTACAAACTTTTGAATAGTTCTTCCCTGTAGGTAGTCCGTAATTTTGCGGGTGTAGGCCGACGTGTCAAAACATGGCACCCGTTCATCGTCCGATACTAGGCGATCAATAGCTGCAATATCAAAGGCAAAAACCTGTAGCTTTAGCATGAGTGCTTCAGCTACAACGGTGGGTATACCCTCCCATCGGGAGGACAGCACCAAGGCATTACAAGTTCGCATTAAGGTCAGGCTGTCATTGCGCCAGCCATGGATCTCAAAAACCAGATTGGGGTTTTGACATTGCTCTGCAAAACGCCTGATTGCAGGTAAGTGCGGGCCGTCACCTACGAAAACCCAGGTGTGCTTGGGCAAGCTTGGCGAAGCGCTCATATTCTGAAGAATCTGCAACAAATAATCCATGCCCTTTTGTTCTTTGTCCATCCGTCCCACCACGCAGAGTCGCTTTCCATCAGGTACCACAGTATGTGCTGATGCCAGTTGCGCCTTGGCTGCCAAAAAGTTGTGAATCACCTGCACATTCAGATTCGCTCGATTTGCGAATTGCCTGACCCGCTGCGCCCAGAACTCATCGATTGTCAAAACTGTGTTGATACAACTCAACGCGCGCATCGCGGAAAGTCGGTTTGAGAAGCCAGTGAGCGCCTTCACCTCCATCTCATGGGGAAAATGAAACATTGGGATATATACGCGCGAATTCACCCCCATTAGAGCGCATGTATTGCCAATAGCTAAGACGGTACTGTGATTTGCATTTACCCCGCCTAAAACAACGGTAACACTTTGGAGTCCGGAGACAACGCGTTTGGCTTCAACCTTGTTTTTAAAATAGGCTGGGTTGAAATAACCCAGAGTAGATTCAAAACGAAAAGTTGTAAATTGGGCTTCCACCCACTCAAAATCTTCACCAATAAACTGCACCAATTTTGCGTGCATAGAGCGCGAAGAAATAATGACGACTTGCTTCGCCGCCCGCTTCAAAGCACGAAGAATCTTGGCAGCCATCATTTCATGTCCACCAACCACCTCACCAGCAAAGATAAAGCCATGGCGCATTTCAATTTCCTTGCTTCAATAGAATCAGCTTACGTCGGGCATATAAATACGGTATAAATGATCGCAAACAGATACTCACGCTAAAGGCTATGGCAACCCCCTTTGCGGAGTAATCGTGCAGCGCCCATGTAATGCACACCATCAGAAGCATGCATACCATACTGAAAAAAGCTTCAAACTTCCCCTCCTCCATGGCAATCAGGGCGAAGCCGGAAAACCCAAACCCGGCGTATATCAACTGCCCCACACCTAATATCAATAGGTATACGTAGGCACCGTCAAATGACTTGCCAAAGAGGTTGAACAAGTATTCGCCACCAACCGCGAATACGAGCATGATGGGGGCATAAATAATTAGACCGAATTTTTGCATGGACCACATGACCTGCTGGCAATCGGCATAATTTTTCGCATGGTAATGTTTTATCAAATCACGGCCCAGTGTTCCCCGGACCACCATTAACAAGCTGGCGATCATGGCGATGAACCGGAATGCAATGGAAAATCTGCCGACATCAGCCATTGATGCAACGTGGGCTGCCAGGATCGTCGGCACGTTCACAAAGGCCATATCCAAAATAGAACTCATCCAAAGTGCAAACGTGGATTTGTTGAAAAGTTTCAGTGAGATTTCTGGTGATGCGGCCTGCCTGGACACCGGCCTGTGGATTGTCAGCTTAAACATGGTGACAGCCAGTGCCGCAAATATGGATATATTGACGAACATCACCCATTGCGCCTCTATAGCAACACCTACCAGGCCTGTCACCACGATGAAGACAATCATCACCAAGGGGGCGAGTACGTTTTCGAGCGCCATGGCAACTGTCGTTTTGGACATAGCCTGCATGAATTCGAACGCATTTCTCAAAAATACGAAAATGACCGCGCCGACCAGACTGTATGGCAGCACGGTTAGATAATTATCACCCCAGCCGTCGCTCAGTTGGATGATCACAAAGTATGTCACGAACAAAACCGCCGCCACTATTAACATGACCTTCAAGATATCGAGAAAATAATACCAAATTCCCTCCCAGTCTTCTTTGACGTGCAGGCGCGACACAAGTGTAAATGAATTCACTGGCGAACCAAATCCGATCACTGCCGAGATTAAAACCAAAAATGAAGAATACAAAGAGAACAGTCCAATGTCCGCGGCACCCAGGGCCCGGGCCATTACCAGCACAGAAAGAAACTGCAACCCCATTCCCAGGAAGCGGCTGATTAACGCGCCTAAGGCGCTTATATTCAGTAATTTTTTGCGTACTGACTGGTAGATATTGTCAATATTGTTTTTATTCATATGTTGAATTGTGAAAGACTATTCCACCCAGCCGCTGATTTCATCGCTGCCCGACGCAACTATTGGGGCAACCTTCTTTTCAGCACTGTATGTTTTCAATTGACTAGACAACTTTGTGATTAATTCCCTGCCAATTACATACGCGACACCGAGAAACATGACAACAATCATGGTGAGAATGGCATACATCAACCGTTGAGGTGAACTTTTGGCCAGCGGAGCGATGGCTGGTTGTATGACTTCAAACGGATAGTTGTCACGAACATTGATCAATGTCTCGGCTGACATTTGGGCTTCCAGCATTCTGTAAATGGACCGTTGAAATTCAAGGTTTGAGGTTATCGTCAGGCGGGATTCAAGATATTTCCGGCGGCTATCGAGCTGTTTCAACACCAAATTCCTCTGGTATTTCTTGAAATCCTCCACCACGGCATTGGCCAATTGCGCAGCGGTAGCAGCCTCATTAGCATTAAAACCAACGGTAAGCAAGCCAGTTTTTTCATCTGCACTAACCCAAGCCAGTTCCTTGTTGAAAATGTCAACCGCCTTTCTTGTGTCTACTTCAAAGCCGTCTTTCCATTTGCTTTTTTCTGCATCCCAGCCTTTGGGATAGATTAATTTCAAGAGATAGTCGTTCTTTTCAATGAAATAGGCTGCAAATGCGTAGGAGCGGAATCTAGCCAATAAGCGCTCCTTTTCGTTTTCCGATGAAGAGTCAATGATTATGTCGCGCTCAAGCAAACTCACCGTGTCGCCGCCCCGGTACTCCTTCAATGCAACGCCACCGGGCTTGTCGTAATTGTTGTACGCCACCAATGCAAAGGCCGAGTATCTGACTGGCATCAGATATGTAAGGCCATAGACCAACATAGCTGCAAACACCGCGACGATTACTATGCGGTAGCGATAGCGAACCAGCAATGCAATATATTCAAATAGTTCTACTTCGCCATCTATGTTGCTTTTCGAGTCGGTCATTTAGAAGTTACGCCTTCCATCTCAGAAAAACAACGATGCTTGTCGGGTGTGACAGCACCACAACCTGAATCCAATAAGGTGGGTAAACAGATTCTTCACAGGCCGAGCAAAGACTTAATACCAATCGTTCCTACCGCGGCTTTGAATATGGTGTCTATCAAACTTTGGGTGTACTCACGCCCATTGATGCGGTCGACGGTGAGTGGTACTACGATGGTTGATCCTGGTGTCACACTGATATTTTCGGGGCGGCTTAACCAGGTCCAGGAACTCATACTGCTACGCAGGGAGACTACTTCGCCATTTGCCTGAATCACAAATGCATGCTCGCGTTGTGCCAACTCTTTTGGTCCGCCGCTGAGATTTATGTAATCCATTGCCCCGCGCTCCTTTTTGTATTTGTGGGACATGGGGTGGTAGACCTGTCCGACCACCGCGACCTCCTCCTGAAGTTTAGGTACCTCAATCTGGTCACCATCTTCAAGGACGAAGTCGGCAGCTTCAATACATTTTTGACCGGCTTTTTCCATTTCAATCACCATGCGTCCCACTGCAGTTGGAGGCTTCAGTTGGCGAATGACCTGAAAGGTATCGTTGGCACTTTTCTGTGTGGTTAGCTTCTTATCATTTTCATAAGACGGCGATGTGTGCAGCTCGGCCAGCAGTGTGTCAAACTCACGGAATATCTTGTCAATATTCTCCTGTTCGCGCTTTTTCACGGATTCCCGGCTAAACACTGTTCCGAATAAGTAAGCGTCTTGGGTGAAGCCCCCGGCACGCCTGATGAATTCGCAAAGCGTCTCACGCTTAGAAATGGAATATCTAACCGGGAACCGAACTTCGCCTTTCACGGTCACCCACTTGGCTATGTTATCGCCTTCAGGTTTTTCGCGTATGACTAGGCGGTCGCGGGCTTTCAGCCGCATGCCTGCATCGGGAAGTACCTGGTTTTTTCCGAGCAGGTTGACCTCTGTATGCTGTGCACGCATGTATTCGTTGGCCATTTGAACCTCACGGGTGAGGACGGCTGTTTGACCATAAGCGTCTTCTTTCAACCCGCCCGCTGCGTCAATCAAATCCTTAATCGTCATGCCTGGCGTCAAGGGGAACTGTCCGACCTGGCGCGTCTTTCCAGTTATCTGAACAATGGGCGCAGGCTCGTCGTAGCTAGACTGGCGCACCAGCGTCTCGATTTCATCGGCCAGCAATTTGGGCCTGTCCACTTTAGGGTCGAACAGGTAAACCCTGTCCCCTGCTATCAAGCTGGGATTGTGGTCACCAAGGGGCGTGGCAAACGCTTTGGCTAATGAAATTGCAATCGGCTCAATGCGTTGTGAGATATCCGTTTTGCGAATCAACAGGGCATAGTTCAGATCGGTGCCGTCTTGGACGCCACCGGCCGCACGTATCAAGTCCAGCAATCGTTTACCATGCTCCAGCGGATAGGCCCCAGGATGTTTCACGAACCCCTTGAGTTCGATGATTTCAGCCGGCTCTTCCACAGAGGCTTGTTGCCTTAAGGCCTGCACGGTATTGGACAAGGCTTTGTCGCGCGCAGAGTTGGTATCAAAAATAATGAGTTCATCACGCGG
>JBJOLD010000087.1:0-2995 GCA_046045765.1 Pseudomonadota bacterium
AGCAATACTGGCGCGACAACCGCCTGAACATGATTCACGAAGGCACCCACGGCATTCAGGCCCTGGACCTGCTGGGCCGCAAGGTGCTGATGGAAGACGGCAAAGGCATGCAACTGCTGGCCGCACGCATGCAGGCCACCATGGCCCAAGCGAGCGCGCACGCACAGTTGGTTCCGTTAGCGAAAGCTTTGGGCAGCGCGCTGCACGACGTGGGCGCGGCCACTGGCAAAGCCTGGTCTACCGGCGTACCCGCCGAAGCGCTGGCCAATGCCGTGCCGTACCTGCAAGCGTTTGGCCACACAGTGCTGGCCTGGATTTGGCTGGATGTGGCCGCCAAGGCACTGGAACTTGATCCACAGGTCGCACAGCTGGATGCCCAAGGTCGCCTGGGCTGCACGCAGTTTTTCTTCCACTACGAGCTGCCCAAAATTGGCGCTTGGCTCTCTGTGGTGCAATCACGCGATATGACCTGTGCGTCATTTCCTGAAGGAGCGTTTTAATGAGTTTTTTTAAAAAATACAACGGCAGCACAAACGCCAGCCATGTGCGCTTGGAGCGTTATACCTGGGTCTGCATTTACGGCGGGCTGCTGGCCCTGGTGCTGGGCTCGTTTGTGGAACGCACGCAAGCTGAAGACCCCACCGTGTTTTATGCGGTGGGCGGTGCCGCAGTGCTGGCCGGTGTGGTGATGATTTACCTGCGCTCGCGCATGGGTAAAGACACTTAAACCGGACATCTAAGCCAAGCGAACTACATAAAACAATTCCCCTGGAGACTCTCATGACAAGAAGCATTCAACAACTCTTCGATTTGACCGGCAAAACCGCCTTGGTCACCGGCGGCTCGCGCGGCCTGGGCCTGCAAATGGCGCACGCTTTGGGCGAGGCGGGTGCCAAGGTGATGATCAGCTCGCGCAAAGCCGCAGACCTTGAAGGTGCGGTAGCCGAGCTGCAAGCCGCTGGCATTGATGCCCGCTGGATTGCCGCTGATTGCGCCAAAGAAGCCGACATTCACCGCCTGGCTACTGAAACCATGGAGCGCATGGGCGACGTGGATATTTTGATCAATAACGCAGGTGCATCTTGGGGCGCAGCGGCCGAAGACCACCCAGTGGAGGCCTGGGACAAGGTGATGAACCTCAACGTGCGCGGCTACTTTTTACTCAGCCAAATCATTGCCAAAAAAAGCATGATTCCGCGCTTCCGCAGCGCGCAAGCTGCGGGCACGCCCAATCCCGGTGGCCGCATTATCAACATTGCGTCCATAGCCGGCCTGGGGGGCAACCCCACGGCCATGAAGACCATTGCCTACAACACGTCCAAAGGCGCGGTGATCAACTTCACCCGCGCCTTGGCGGCGGAGTGGGGCGTGTATGGCATCAACGTCAACGCGATTTGCCCCGGATTTTTCAAGACCAAGATGGCTGCCGTGCTCATTGAAACGCTGGGTGAAGACAAAATGGCCGCCCACGCGCCGCTCAAGCGCATTGGCGACGACGAAGACCTCAAGGGCCTGTGCCTGCTGTATGCATCGGACGCGGGCAAGCACATCACCGGCCAGTGGCTTGCGGTGGATGGTGGCGTCAGCGTTGTAACCGGTGGATAGTGACTATGAACCCCACGCTTGGAGGTTTCGGCGTTGCGATTCCGTTCGTCCACCATCTGGGCTTTGAGCTGACTGCTTTTGCGGACGGCCGGTCTGAGATTTTTTACGCGCCCAAGGCCGAGCACCTCAACTCGTTTAGCGTGACGCATGGCGGCGCGCTAATGACGCTGTTGGACGTGTCCATGGCCACAGCAGCGCGCAGCGTGTCGCCAGACATGGGTGTGGTCACCATCGAGATGAAAACCAGCTTCATGCAGCCCGCCGTCGGCGCGTTGGTCGCTAAGGGCCACCTGATGCACCGTACCGCCACCATGGCGTTCACCGAGGCCACGGTGTTTGACGCCCAAGGCAAAGCCTGCGCCCATGCCACCGGCACCTTCAAGTACGTAAAGCGCTTGGCCACCGGCAGCAAAAGTGTGAACGCACTCAACACCACGCCCACACCCGGCAGCGCGCCGGTTTCTACAGACTGAATCAGCCTGCAGCCCCCGTTCAGTCTGCGTAAGAAGCTATTAAAAATATAGCAAATTTAAGACACCATCTGCAACACCAACCGAGACAAACACCATGCCCACCAACCGCCAAATCCTGCTCGACAACCGCCCCTTGGGCGAAGCCGTGGCCAGCAACTTCAAGCTGGTGACCAGCGAAACCCCTGCGCTGCAAGACGGCCAGGTGCTAGTGCGCCACCACTTCCTGAGTCTGGACCCCTACATGCGCGGCCGCATGAACGACGCCAAAAGCTACGCCCAGCCGCAGGCCTTGGGCGTCACCATGCAGGGCGGCACCGCGGGCGAGGTGATGGAGTCCAAACACCCCAAACTGGCCGTGGGCGACAAAGTGGTTGGCATGGGCGGCTGGCAGGAATACAGCGTGGTGGACGCCACCCAACCCGGCGCGCTGCGCAAGGTCGACACCACCCATGTGCCGCTGAGCGCGTACCTGGGCGCAGTGGGCATGCCTGGCGTGACGGCTTGGTACGGTTTAGTCAAAATCATTGCGCCGAAAACGGGCGACACCGTAGTTGTGAGCGCTGCCACTGGCGCAGTAGGCAGTGCGTTTGCAGCCCTGGCCAAAGCGCGCGGCTGCCGCGTAGTGGGCGTTGCGGGCGGTCCGGACAAATGCAAATACGCCACCGACGAGCTGGGCTTTGACGCGTGCATGGACTACAAGCTGCACAGCAACGCCGCGTCCTTGTCGGCTGCCATCAAAGACGCCTGCCCCAACGGCGTGGACGGCTATTTTGAAAACGTGGGCGGCATGGTGCTGGACGCGGTGCTGTCCCGCATGAACGCCTTCGGCCGCATTGCAGTGTGCGGAATGATTGCGGGCTATGACGGTGCACCACTGCCCCTGAGCTACCCCGCGCTGATCCTGATGCAGCGCCTGA
>JBJOLD010000016.1:0-2942 GCA_046045765.1 Pseudomonadota bacterium
ACAAACCACGGAGAGAGTTGCGGAGCGTCAGCGGTACCCGTGGCCAGCCGTGTCATGGGCAGGGTGACGGCAAAGATGGCTACGCCCAGCAAGCCCAGCCATATGCCCAGCGTTTCATGGGCGCGGTGCTGGGCATTCATAGCCGCGCCATCCAGAATGCGGTGGCCACCAGCACGGCGGCCATGCCGCGGTTGAACCAGCGCAGGCGTTGTGCGGTGGCAATGCCGTTCACCACCGGGCCGGTTAGCCAGTTACGCAACAGTGACCCCATGGTCGCGTACAGCAGGTTGCTGCTGAAGCCAAACGCCAGCATCAGGGGCAACAGCACTGCCAAGCGTGCCAGTGCGTCGTCGCGCCCCGCCAACCAACCTGCGACTACAGTGAGCGCCAGCATCCAGGCCTTGATGTTGAGAAACTGCAGCGCCACGCCTTGCCAAAATGTCACTTGCAGCTGGGCAGCGTCGGCTTGCACCAGTGCGTTGCTGCGGGCCAGCTTGCTGGCCAGCCACAGCAAATAGGCAATGCCGGCGCACTGAATGGCGGTGCGCAGCAGCGGCACGGCCACCACCAGCGCCCCCAAGCCACCTGCGCACAAGGTGAAAAGCAGGCCCCAGCCCACGGGCACGGCCACCACAAACCGCATGGCACGTTTGAGCCCCAGGTTGGCCGCCAGCGCGGTGGACAACGTGGTGTTGGGCCCCGGCGTGAAACTGGTGACCGTGGACAGCACCAGCAGGGCGGTGAATTCTTGGGCTTGCATGGACTTGACTTTAGCGACAATAGCAGCACACTTGCAGTACAGTTTGTGTGAACAACAATGAAACTGTATTGGCATGTTTGCTAACACACCGGAGCCTGACGATGCTGATGCGCGCCGCTGCACTGACACTGACAGAACAACTGGCCGAACGCTTTGCCCAGCGTATTCGCGACCGCCTGCTGGCCCCTGGTGCACGCCTGCCCTCGGTGCGAATGTGTGCGCAACAACAGGGCGTGAGTCCCTCCACCGTGGTGGGGGCGTACGACCAGTTGCTGGCGCAAGGCTTGGTAGAGGCCCGCAAGAACCGCGGGTTTTATGTGCGAGAAAGCCCGATAGCCCCCGTGGGATATGCGCAAGCAGCTCCTAAAAACATAGCAATTGGTGCGGGTGATATTCCGCTGGGACAGCGCCACAAAGCGCCCGTCAGTGCCACAGCCTTGATTCGCGGCATGTTCCACGGCATCAGCGACAAACCGCAGCCCGGTATGGGCGTGTTGCCGCCCGAGTGGCTGCAAACCACGTTTTTAGCCACCGCGGTGCGCCGCAGTTGCAGCGTGGAGGCGCTCAACGCGTTCTCGCTGCAGTACGGCGAACCCGCAGGCGACCTGGGGCTGCGCCGGGCACTGAGCAACAAACTGGCAGGCTTATCGGTGCAGGCTGCCCCCGAGCAAATCATCACCACCGTGGGTGCCACCAACGCGCTCGATGTGGTGAGCCGCACCCTGCTGCGCGCGGGCGACTACGTGATGGTGGAAGAGCCCGGCTGGGCGATTGAATTTGCCCGCCTCGATTCGCTGGGCATGCGCATCTTGCCGGTGCCCCGGCGTGCGGACGGGCCCGACCTGGAGGTGATGGCGCGCTACTGCGAGGTGCATGCCCCCAAGCTGTTTGTGAGCGTGAGCGTGTTTCATAACCCCACTGGGTTTTGCCTGCAGCCATCCAGCGCGTACCGCATTTTGCAGCTGGCCAATCAGCACGACTTTCATATTGTTGAAGATGACACTTACAGCCATTTTGCCCCTGACCATGCCACCCGGTTGTGTGCGCTAGATGGCTTGCAGCGCACCATCTACGTGGGGGGCTTTGCCAAGATACTGGCTCCCAACTGGCGTGTAGGCTACTTGGCTGCACCCCAAGCGCTGGCTGAGCGCTTGTTAGACACCAAGCTGCTGTCTACTTTGACCACCCCCGCGCTGCTAGAAAAAGCACTGGCCTGGTGCATAGACCAAGGCCAGCTGCGTCGCCACGCAGAGCGCATCTGTAACCGTCTGGACGCGGCACGAGCCCGCAGCGTGAAGCTAGCCCTAGGGGCTGGGTGCAGTTTTGCATCGGAGCCAGTGGGGCTGTTTGGCTGGGTAGAAACCGGCGTTGATACAGATGCTTTGAGCCAGCGCATGCTCGATGAGGGCTACTTGCTGGCACCGGGTGCGCTGTTTCATGCAGACCGTGCGCCCAGTAGCCTGATGCGCATTAACTTTGCCACCACACAAGAGGCTAATTTTTGGAGTACCTTTGTGCGACTGCGCGACGAGCAGTGTGACCACTGACGGTAATTCTGATGTTTAACTGAAGAGCACCTTCCCTCCGTGGCGGCGGCTTAACGAAGTGGGCGCCTTTATGCCGGCATGGGATAACGTGAACTACTGCTGCAAAAAGCGAATCCACAGGCGCTGCCTGCAAAGAAAACGGTGCGCCTATCCTTTTCTTCGGAGCAAAATATGGTGCGATCAGTTCGTCGAGCGCAGCCAGCGCCACAACTTATTTACTGTGATGGAGGAGCACTTGCTTGTACGCCCTTAAATAATTTTCTGACTGCGGTATAAAAACTGTGTCATAATACAAGGCTTCGCTGATCACAGCCAAGCAAGCAAAGCAAAGTAAAAATTGTTTTGAGATCCTTAAAAATTTACAGCCGATAAGCGTGGGCGTTTGAAGGCAATTGCCAAGTTCTTTAGAACTAAGTCTTAAATGACTTACAAACGCTCATGAAGTAAAAAAGATGTGAAATTCGTCAAAGAAAATCACGTCGATTCTAATTTATGAGTTGCACAGAGATGTGCGAAAAATCAAGATCGAACTATAGAGTTTGATCCTGGCTCAGATTGAACGCTGGCGGCATGCCTTACACATGCAAGTCGAACGGCAGCACGGGAGCAATCCTGGTGGCGAGTGGCGAACGGGT
>JBJOLD010000096.1:0-4722 GCA_046045765.1 Pseudomonadota bacterium
ACCCAACTTCGGCTGTGGATACCTGTATTGCCTGGCAAACCACTGGTCCAGTGATTACCGGACCCAAAGTCGCACCCGCTTGCTCAAGCTACACGAGCAACAACATCCCAAGCTATACCGCTCGCAATATTGTGGCTTGGAATGGATCGTCATACGGCGCCTTTGACTCTTCAAATTCTTACGTCACATCCAATGTTGTCGGCGGGTCGACAACTTCGTTAATTAATTATTTGCGGGGCGATCAAAGCAATGAAGATTCCGCAACCGTAACAAATCTTTATAGAACTAGAGAATCTCTACTGGGTGACATTGCCAACTCAACCCCAACATTTATTAAGGGTGCGTTGGATTCGGGTTATTCGAGCTTGCCTAATGGCGCTTTGGGTCAAGCAAGCTACGCAGCTTTTGTCGCAATTAAGACTGCACGAACTGAAGGCATTCTGTTTGCTGGTGCAAATGACGGGATGCTGCACGGCTTCAGAGATAGCAATGGCGCCGAGGCTTTTGCCTTCGTACCCAAAGGCGTAATGTCCAAATTGCATTTATTAGCAAATCGAAGCTATGACCACACCTATTACGTCGATGGCACAACGACAGAGGCCGATGCATGCTTGGGCGCTGCAAATAAGAACTGCACTTCCTCCGAGTGGAAAAATCTATTACTCGGGTCCTTGGGAGCTGGGGGCAAGGAGATTTTTGCTCTAGATGTGACCACGCTCACGCCATCTGCGACGATGGGGTTGAGTGGCGCCAATGTGCTATGGGAAATCACAACCAGTACTACGGGTTTTAGCAATTTGGGCATCACGCTTCAAGACGTGCAAACTGGAGTAACGACAGATGGGCGTTGGATTGCTGTATTTGGCAATGGCTACTATGGTGCGGATGGCAAAGCACACCTATATGTTGCAGACCTCAATACCGGTGCACTTATTGCCGACTTTGATACCACGGTAGGCAGCAGCAATGGTCTCAGTGGTGCGACACTGGTGCGTGACTCCAATATGCGCATTATTGGCGTATACGCGGGTGACCTCAAAGGCAATATGTGGAAATTCAATTTAGATCCAACGTGCCTATCTTCAACTGCAGGTGCAAACTGCACTACGCGCGTTTACGCGCCCGTAAGTGGAAAGTCCATTACCGCTCCGCCCTACGTTGTCACACACCCCAACGGAGGACGTGTGGTGGACTTCGGTACTGGCAAGTTTTTTGACACCGAAGATTATTCGACCACCGCAACACAATCCTTTTATGGCATTTGGGACAGTGTTGCCTTTGGTGCGTCGATGTCTGGTGTGACTCAAACCGACACAAGCCAACTTCAAGTGCAAACAGTGACGGGACCTACAACGGGCTCATACATTGCTACCAATGCGAATGGAACGACATACACCGCAACCATAACGGGTTATACGCAGTCAAAAAATACTGTCGACTGGGCGACCAAACGCGGTTGGTATATGGATATACCTGCAGCATTTGCTGGCGAACGGTTGATATTTCCAATGGCTAACGTGTACAACATAGCGACTTCGCGGCTGGTATTGGCAAACACCCTAGCGCCCTCAGTTAACAATGATCCATGCCAGGTCATACAAACAGGGAGTGGGCATAGCTACATCTTCGACGGGCTTACGGGTTCCCGACCAGACAAAGACGTGTACACCACTTGTATTGCCTGCAGCATCGTAGAAACACCGCCAGTCCCACCAGTCCCGATATGCAATAGCAATCAATGTTTCTCGCTAACGCCCACGGAACCTGGGTGCACTCAGAACTGCAGCACGCCGCCAATAGAAAAAAAATGTGGCTCGCAAACCTACGCATGCCCGTCATCGGCAAAAGTTAAACGTACATGGCGGCAGCTTTTCATGCGTTAACACAGTAATAAATCGGATATAAAAATATGCCAACATCTAAGCACCTTCCTCGCCGTAACGCAGTGCGTGGTTTTACATTGATCGAGTTGATGATTACAGTGGCAATTATTGGCTTGCTGGCAGCCATTGCTATACCTTCTTATACGAGTTACATAGCTCGAGCCAGGCGCGCCGACGCAAGAGCCCAGTTAGTGCAGGCCGCCCAGTTTATGCAGCGCTTTTATGCTGCGAATGACAGTTACAGTACAAATCGCTCGGGGGGGGCTGTAATTGACTCCATTCCAGCCAATCTCAAGCGGTCACCTGCGGACGGCACCGCGGTGTACCAACTCAATACCAGTATTGCCTCAACGGGATCCTACGCGCTCACGGCAACAACCACGGACTACACTTTGACAATGGCGCCAATTGCTGGAGGGATCGCTGCTAATGATGAATGCGGCATGTTCACTTTAACTTCTACAGGTATTCGCGGGGTTTCCGGTGCAACGAAAACCCGCGATGAATGCTGGAAGTAGTTTGTTTGCCAGTCGATAACAACACATAACTACATGTCGGAATCGGAGCGCCTAATGGCGCAAGCATTGGCGTTAGCCAACTTGGGATTGACATTGACTTCACCGAATCCCAGGGTGGGCTGTGTGATTGTGAACTCGCACGGCGAAATAATTGGTGAAGGTCATACGCAACGCGCTGGTGGCGCACACGCTGAAATCATGGCCCTACGGGATGCTGCAGCACGAGGATCAAGCACCCAAGGAGCTACAGCTTACGTAACGTTGGAACCATGCTCACATCGCGGTCGTACCGGACCATGTTGTGACGCCCTGGCAAAGGCAGGAATTGGCAGGGTGTTTGCGTCTATTGCTGACCCTAATCCCTTGGTTGCTGGGAAAGGCTTCCAACGTCTTACTAACGCTGGAATTGAGGTTGAAGTTGGACTTGGAGCCACCGAATCTCGTGAATTGAATATCGGTTTTTTTTCTCGTATGATCCGCAAGACGCCTTGGGTCAGGATAAAGACAGCGTCCTCACTGGATGGTAAAACTGCTTTAGTAAATGGCGTGAGCCAATGGATTACTGGGGAGCCTGCGCGCACCGACGGTCATGCATGGCGGGCACGCGCGTGTGCAATTCTCACCGGCATCGGAACAGTATTGGAAGATGACCCGACCCTCAATGTTCGGCAGCCAGAGTCCCAGCGCCAACCCCACTTGGCGATAGTGGACAGCCGTCTCGAAACACCACTGAATGCTCGCATTTTTAATGCAGACCGCTCTGTCTTCATTTATGCATCCGTAAGAAATGACTCTAAAAAGGCTGCCCTAGAGGCGCGCGGCGCAACAGTTATTTACATACCGGGAGCTAGCGAAAAAGTAAATTTGAACGGAATGATGCTTGATTTGGCACAGCGTGAGATCAACGAGTTGCATGTGGAAGCTGGAGAAACTCTTAATGGCGCCTTAATTCAAGAAGGATTAGTGGACGAACTGTTGATGTACCTCGCACCTAAACTTTTGGGGCAAGGTCGTTGCCTGGCTCAATTTGGTCCCCTCCAACAACTAACCCAGGCCGTAAACTTAGAAGTACATAGTTACACGCCCATTGGTAATGATCTGCGCATCGTCGCTCGTATTCAGGGTCGAGACCAGTTTTGAAAGCTCCCGCAAAAGAAGGTAAATCGGCGCTGTTGATGTGCGCCATGATGCTATTGGTTCCAGCCTTGGGTGTGCCGAACGAAGAGTTGTTGCAGGACACTCTGAAATCCATACTGGTCTGTTTTTTTGCCCTTGGCACTGCCTTAGTATTTTTTTGGCACGCACGTACATTCAACAAGTCAGTCTCCCTTCATGCAGTAATTGCACTGCCACTGCTTCTTACAACATATTCACTTGCGAGCATGAATTGGTCACACGCCTACCTTGCGGGCGTCGAAGCAATTCGGTGGTTTATATTCACATTAATAGTTTTTTTGGGGGCTAACACCTTTACCCACAACAGATTGACTCACCTTTCGTGGGGCATTCATCTCGGCGCAGTCATTGCATCACTGTGGGCAGCACTTCAGTTTTGGTTTGATTTCTCTTTCTTTGCGCAAGGGCCCAACCCCGCATCAACATTCGTCAACCGTAACTTCTTTGGTGAATTTCTTGTTTGTACGCTTCCTTTCTCGGTGCTGTTACTCACACGAATGAGGGACAAGGTAACTGTATTTTTCCTAACATTTTCAGTTGCATTTAACGTCGTTGCACTCATGCAAACAGGTACCCGATCAGCATTGATTGGCTCTGTCATTCTTCTCGCAATCCTGCCTGCCTGCCTTTACAGGGGGAAGCAGCAAATCTACTCAGGCGCTTGGCGGTTGTCACAAGGTTTGGGGCTGGTGCTCGTTTTCTGCAGCACTTTGGTTCTGTTGGGCTCAATACCCACCAATAACCCGTCACTGCTACGTGAATCCCCCGATCGCACTGCGATAGATCGAGCTATAGGCCGTGTCGCGTCAATAGCAAAGCAGACTGAATATACGGAAGGGTCATTTTCTGTACGCGCTGTGATGTGGATAGCGACAGCCAAAATGATTCAGGCCTACCCTATTGCTGGCGTTGGAGCTGGTGCTTGGGAAGTACACATCCCAATCTATCAACCCCCCGAGAGCCAGTTGGAAACGGACTACTACGCGCACAACGAGTTTTTGCAACTTGTGGCCGAATACGGGTTAATTGGAGGTGCTTTTTTAGTCCTTCTACTTGGGTACTTAGTCTGGGCCGCATGCGAAACTTGGTTCAATCGAACGAAAAACGGACAAGAAGAAACTCTATTGCGGGCGCTGACTTTAACC
>JBJOLD010000192.1:0-4058 GCA_046045765.1 Pseudomonadota bacterium
AGCCACTGTGGCCTCTGTCGCGTGGCCAGGTGCTAGCGTGCGCACCAAGCGCGCTGCCTCCCAAGCGGGCACGGCCAGGATGGTGGCATCAAATTCACATGCTTTTTCGGCCTCTAGCCCAATAGGGTATTGCGCAAGCAGCTCACTTATTGATAGTGAATCCAGGCTGCTTAGTCGCTGCCCCAGCAGCAGCCGTGCACCCTGCGCGGCCAGCCAGCGCGCAGCAGCATCAGGAAACAGCGCCCCCAGGTCGGTGCGCGGCAGCAGCATGTTGGACCCCGCCACGCGCTGGCCCGCTGCACTGGTGGGCGCGGCAAACAGCGCATCACGCATGACGGTTAAAAACACGCTGGCACTGGCCCGGTCGCTAGGGGTGTTCAGCGCTGACACCACCAGCGGGTCGATCATCTCCTGCATTACCCGGGGCGTAATGCCTTGGCACAGCCGCGCCACGCTGTAATGCGCCGGGCAGGCAAAGCCGCCGCGCCGCCAGGCGTCTGCCGCACGCAGCACAGACAGCTTGTCGCCCAGCGTCCAGCCCTTGGCCGACAGCACGCCGGCCGCTACGTCCAGCCCGGCAAACCACGGCACTTGCCAGTCAGGCAACGTCAGGCCATGGCCGTCTGGGTAGCGCAGCGACAGCGGCAGGCGGTGCAGGGCGGCGCCAGTGTCTACACCCACGTCGTGCAGCAGGCGCAGGGTCTCGCTGTAGGCCCCAATCAGGATGTGCTGGCCGTTGTCCAGGGTCGCTTCTGGGCCGTTTAATAGGGGTACTTTGAGGGCTCTAGCCCTTCCCCCTATTGCGCGGGTAGCTTCCAAAACTGTAGCGTGATGGCCCAGGCGCGTGGTCTCTATGGCAGCGGCCAAACCAGCCCAGCCAGCGCCAACAATCAAGACTTTCATGCGCCCAGCGCCTGCACTTTCCAGGCCAGCCAAAACTTGCGCAGCGGCGTCAGGCTGGTGCGCTGGTGCAAGACCTGAAAGCCGTCAGCCTCAATCTCGCGCAGCAGGGTGCGGTAAATGCTGGCCATCATCAGGCCGGGTTTTTGGGCGCGGCGGTCGGCGTCGGGCAGCAGGGCCAGCGCTTCGTCATACAACGCATGGGCGCGCTGGGCCTGAAACTGCATCAGCGCGGTGAAGCGGTCCGAGTAGGTGCGCTTCAAAACCTCGTGGGCCTTGACGTCAAACTGCTGGAGCTCGCTGACCGGCAGGTAAATGCGCCCGCGCATGGCGTCTTCTCCCACGTCGCGGATGATGTTGGTGAGTTGCAGTGCCTGGCCGAGTTTGTGGGCGTAGGCAGTAGTTTGCGGGCTGGTTTGGCCGAAAATGCCCGCCGCCACTTCACCCACTTCGCTGGCCACTAGGTGGCAGTAGCGTTGCAGGTTAGGGTAGTCCAGGTAGCGGGTTTGCTCCAGGTCCATTTGGCAGCCCTCAATCACGGCCAGCAGGTGGCGCGCTTGTATGCCGTAGTTAGCGGTGTGGGGCATCAGTGCCAGCATGACCGGGTGGCTGGGTTGGCCCGCAAACGCCTTGGTCACTTCACTCTGCCACCACGCCAGTTTGGTCGCGGCCACACCCGCATCGACCATGTCGTCCACCACGTCGTCGACTTCGCGGCAGAAGGCGTAGAACGCGGTAATGGCGGCACGCCGGGGGGCTGGCAAGAACAAAAAGGCGTAGTAGAAGCTGCTGCCGGAGGCTGCGGCTTTTTCTTGAACGTAGGTCTCGGGGGTCATGCGGCTTATTGTCGCTTAGGCTTGGGAGAGTTGCTGGCTTCGTACTGCGTGACGTCGATTGGGCTGCGTGCTTTGCTGCGTGTCCCCCGCTAGCCTTATGCGTGCGAACATCAATGGCCCAAAAAGCCAGGCTACATCCAAAGCGCCCGCCACAGCATCAAAGGCACGTCCCACTTGCCAACGGTTGGCCGCCGGTTCAACGTGGCAAAGTTCAGCGCCTCAATCTTGTCCAGAATGCGCAACCCCCCTTGCACCACTAACCGCAACTCCCATCCCGCCCGGCCCGGTATGCGGTGAACCAATTTTGAGCCTTTTAGCATTCTGGCCCTCGCCGAATATGCGCAAGCAGCTATCAATTGTGTAGCGGCTGGCGTTTGCCTTTGGTCCAACACATCGGCCTGACTCACACCAAACTGCGCGCGCATGGCATCGCTCAGGTAATAGCGGCCCCGGGGAATGTCCACGCTCAGGTCTTGCCAAAAGTTGATCAGTTGCAGCGCTGTGCAAATGGCGTCGCTCTCCAGCAAGGCCTGCTCTGACGTGACGCCATACAGGTGCAACAGCAGCCGCCCCACCGGGTTGGCCGAGCGGCGGCAGTAGTCCAGCAACTCGTCATCGTCGGCATAGCCTGCGCGGTCGCGGGTTTTTTCTATGTCTTGCACAAAGGCGTCCAGCAGGTCGTGCAGCAGTTGCACTGGTAGTTGATGCGTTTGGATGGCGGCGCGCAAGGGCAAAAATACGTGCGGCCAAGTCTGGCTGTGCTGGCTTTGTGCGCTACCAACCGATTCACCCGCATAGCTTGCTTCCAGCACTTGGCGATACGCCTGTAGTTCGGCCAAACGCTGTGCGGGTGTGGCATCGCCCTCGTCTGCAATGTCGTCTGCGGTGCGGGCAAAGTGGTAGATGGCCGCAATGGGCGCGCGCAAGTGGGCGGGGCAGAGCCACGACGCGACCGGAAAGTTTTCGTAATGGTCTATGGGCGCAGCGGCGGCCGGGGTTGGGGACGAGGACATAGGCCGATTTTGCCTGCTGAACCGCAGGGCAATTCGAGTGGCTGACTTGACAGCCACCAAGGATTCTTCTAAATTACTAACCAACTGGTCATTAAATGTAGAATTTGACCGTTAGTTCCCGATTTTGGTTTCTCTTTTGTCAACTTCGCGGGCTTATTTGGCCCGTTTAAGTGATTGCACATTGCCCGCTCGCCGCCCTTTTTTTGTTTGTTTAGTTGCCTAGTCGCACTGCACCACCATGCCAAAAACCTCTATTTTCAGAAGCCTCACGCTGATTTCAGCCGCTGTAGTGTTGTCTGCTTGCTCCAAGCCTGTCCCTACCGATGAGCCCATTCGGGCGGTCAAGGTGGTCACGGTGGGCGTAGGCTCAATGCAAGCGAGTTATGAATTCGCTGGCGAAGTACGCGCCAGAGTCGAATCTCGCTTGGGCTTTCGGGTGGCCGGCAAGATGATCAAGCGCCAGGCTGAAGTGGGCCAGCGCGTTAAGGCGGGCCAGGTGCTGGCACAGTTGGACCCGCAGGACTATCAATTGTCCGCCGATGCTGCTCGCGCTCAGGTGTCCGCCGCACAAACCAACCGCGATTTGGCCGCTGCCGACTACAAGCGCTACAAAGACTTGAAAGACCAAAACTTCATCAGCGGCGCCGAGCTGGAGCGCCGTGACGCCATCCTGAAAGCCGCCCAAGCCCAGCTAGAGCAAGCACAGGCGCAGCTTAGCGGACAGGGCAACCAGGCGGGCTACACCACCTTGGTGGCCGATATTTCGGGCGTTATCACTTCGGTGGATGTGGAAGTGGGCCAGGTAGTTACCGCCGGTACGCCGGTCGTGCGCATTGCCCAAGACGGCCCGCGGGATGTGGTGTTTGCGGTGCCCGAGGACAAGGCGCCCTTGATTCGCGTGGGCTCAGCAGCAGAGGTGCGCGGCTGGAATGCCCAGAGCGTAATTAAAGGCACCGTGCGCGAAGTGGCAGCCAGTGCCGACCCGGTGACGCGCACCTTTGCGGTGAAAGTGGCCTTGGCCGCAGTCGATGCATTGCCCCTGGGCACCACGGTGTCAGTGGTGCCTGCGGCGTTGGGCCATGGAGGTGTGCAAGTCATCAAGCTGCCGACCAGCGCCTTCCGGCAAGACGGCAAATCGTCAGCCGTGTGGGTGTTGGATACCGCCAGCATGACAGTGAAGTTGCAGCCGGTGGTGATAGCCACTGCAGATGGCAATGACGTGGTGGTGGCATCAGGCCTGCAGCCCGGCATGCAAGTGGTGGTGGCGGGTGTGCATGTGTTGTCACCCAATCAAAAGGTCACCATTTAT
>JBJOLD010000040.1:0-7925 GCA_046045765.1 Pseudomonadota bacterium
TAAAGACAAAGGACACGTTATGACCTGGAATGTACGTATTGGGATTAACCCCATCAGCTGGATGAATGACGACCTGCCCTCACTGGGCGGCGAAACCTCGTTGGAGACCGCCCTATCGGAAGGCAAAAAAATCGGCTACGCAGGTTTTGAGTTGGGTAACAAGTTTCCCAAAGACGGTCCCGGCCTAAAGGCCAAACTCGATGAGTACGGGTTGGCCTGCGTGTCAGGCTGGTACTCCGGATTTTTGGCAGAAGTCTCTGCCAGACAAACCGATGCTGAGTCAGTCGCAGCAGAAATTGAGCGTTGCAAAGCCCATATGAGCCGCCTGCAATACAACGGGGTCAAGGTGGTGGTGTATGGAGAATGCGCGGGCACGATTCAGGGCAATATCGAAACGCCTTTGGCCAAGCGCCCCCGCTTTGCCAATGACGCGCTGTGGGTTGCCTATGGCCAGCGACTCAACGCCTTTGGAGAGCACCTGCAAGCAACCTACGGCATTACGCTGGCCTACCACCACCACATGGGCGCCTACGTGGAATCCCCCACCGATATTGACCACCTGATGCAAGTCACCGATGCCAAATCTGTGGGCTTGCTGTTTGACACCGGCCACGCGTTTTACGGCGGCGCACTAGACCCCAACGCTGCGCTGCAAAAGCACATTAACCGAGTGGTGCATGTGCACTGCAAAGACGTGCGCCCTTCGGTGATTGCCCAGGCCCGCAACGATGGCTGGAGCTTTTTAAATGGCGTGATCAATGGAACATTTACCGTACCCGGTGACGGCGTGATTGACTTTGATGCAGTGTTGACCTCGCTTAAGCACGCAGGCTACGAGGGTTGGTTGGTGGTGGAAGCGGAGCAGGACCCTGCCGTGGCCCCCAGCTATGAGTACGCCAAGAAAGGTTTTGATACCTTGTCAGGCATTGTTCAACGTCTGAGTAGCGCAAGCTGATATGGTCAGTCCACTACTGGCCAAGGCCGCGCCCCAAGGGCGTGAGATTGTCAATGTCACGCCCGAGCGCGCAGGTTGGACGCATGTAGGCTTTAAAGCACTGCGTTTGAAAGCTCAAGAAGTCGAATCTATCGATACTGGGGCACGCGAACTGTGCATGGTGGTCCTAACCGGCACGATTACCGTCACAGTGGACGGCGTGACACACGCTAATTTGGGTTCACGCACTTCGGTGTTTGAAGAAACATCGCCCGCAGCGGTTTACGTACCGCAGGGTAAACAAGTGCTGCTTCTGGCCCAGACGGATGCGGAGGTGGCTCTGTGCACAGCACCATCTGACAGCACATTGCGCGAAGTGCGTGTTATTAACCCTGACAACATGCGCCGCAGCACGCGGGGCAAAGGCACAAATACCCGCTATGTATGCGACATCCTCCCGCACGACGACCCAACTGCAGCGCATCTGCTCGTAGTGGAAGTGATGACGCCTGCCAGCCATTCGTCGAGCTATCCGCCCCACAAACACGACGTGGAGCAACCCCCAACAGAAACCCAGCTGGAAGAAACTTACTACCACCGCCTAAATCCGCCACAAGGTTTTGCGTTCCAGCGCGTGTACACCGATGACCGTTCACTGGATGAGGCTTGTGCGGTGGAAAACCATGATGTGGTTATGGTTCCACGTGGCTACCACCCTGTGGTAGCTCCCCATGGCTATGACCTGTACTACCTGAACGTGATGGCAGGTCCGCACCGCCTTTGGGTTTTCAAAAACGATCCCGCCCACGAATGGATGCTGTCACCAAGCACGCCATAAAAATCACCACCCACCGATTACAAAGCGATTACTAAGCGTTTCCCCTAATACGAAGCGTTTGCGAATCCGTGATACTTGGTTTTCCGTTCGAACTAAATGATGCAATGCAAATTTTGGTCCGGCAGGAGACCGTCAACCTGCAACGAAATCAAAGCGTTGTGGTGAGGCTGCTAAATGCAGCAGGTAAATTAACTTGACGCCCATTCCGGGCTTTTTAAAACTGGAGACAAGTATGCAATTCAAACGTCAACTGACTGTGCTGGCTTTGGCCATGAGCGCGGCTTCTTCTTTCGCGCAATTGACTGTGGGCGTCAGCTTCGATGCTTACCAGGAAGAGCGCTGGAAAACCGACGAAGCAGCTATCAAGGCTGAGCTCGCTAAATCGGGCGCCAAATACATCATGTCGGATGCTGGTTCTTCTACTGAAAAGCAATTGACAGACATCGACAGCTTGATCGCTAAAGGTGCCAAAGTTCTGATCATCTTGGGCCGCGACAAAGATGCCATCTTGCCAGCAGTGAACAAAGCTGCCCAACTCAAGATCCCAGTGATCGCTTATGACCGCTTGTTCGAAGCGCCAGGCGTTACCTACATCACTTTTGACAACAAAGAAGTGGGCCGTATGACTGCTCGCGCAATTTTGGCTGTGAAGCCAAAAGGTAACTACGCCATCATCAAGGGTGACCCAGGTGATGCAAACGCCAACTTCCTGCGCGAAGGTCAAGGCGAAGTGTTGGCTGACGCCATCAAAAAAGGCGATGTGAAGATCGTTGGCGAAGAGTACACCGCCGGCTGGAACCCACAAAACGCCCAGAAAAACATGGAGCAAATTCTGACTAAAAACGGCAACAAAGTTGACGCCGTGGTAGCACAAAACGACGGCATGGCCGGCGGTGTTGTAGCTGCTTTGACAGCTAAGGGCTTGCAAGGTATTCCAGTGTCGGGGCAAGATGGCGACCACGCTGCTTTGAACCGCGTTGCTTTGGGTACCCAAACTGTGTCCGTCTGGAAAAACTCTGCTGACCTCGGCACCGCGGCGGCTAAAGCTGCTGTAGAGCTGGGCGCTGGTAAGGCCGTTACTGGTGCAGCTGACTGGGCCGGCGGCGAGAAGAAAGTAACTTTGAAATCCATTTTCTTGAAGCCTATCCCTGTGACCCAAGCCAACCTCGATGTTGTGTTGAAAGCTGGTTACATCAAGAAAGATGCACTGTGCAAAGGTGTAGACGCAGCTAAAGTTGCTGCCTGTAAATAAGCACTCTCTAACCTAGGTTAGTCAATCACCGCGGGCCGGGCTAGCGCTTGGTGCCCGCGGTGTTGTTTCAGATTCCCGTTTTTTTGGTTTAGTTAGGAGAAGTCAATGAATCAAGCCCTCAAAAACTTGAAACATTCGGCCATCGATTGGCGCATGGTGCTCATGACCGCTGTGTTGGTGGTTACTACTATTGTTTTCAACGTGTTGTCAGATGGCATCTTTTTCTCTGCCGAAAATCTGTACAACATTGCACAGCAAACAGCTGTTGTAGGCATATTGGCCACCATCATGGTTCTGATTATTGTGGCCCGCCACATCGACCTATCCGTCGGATCAGTCATGGGCTTTGTAGGCGTTTTTATTGCCTTCTTGATGTATACGCTGAACTGGTCATGGCCTGCAGCTTGTTTGGCCGGGCTTGCGGCAGCGATTTTGGCGGCCATATACCAAGGCGCTTTAACTGCCTATGTGGGGGTGCCCTCTTTTGTGGTGACGTTGGGTGGCCTCATGTCCTTCCGAGGCGCAGCTTATTTGGTTGCGGACGGAAAAACCCAGCCACTTTCAGATCCGTTCTTTTTGAAGCTGGGCGGTGGATTTAACGGTGGCATTGGCACCTCGGCGAGCTGGGTTCTTGGCGGCATTATCTGCCTGGCCATCATCGCTTCCATGATGGCCAAGCGGCGCGCCAAACAACGCTACGACGTGCCAACCAATCCGCTGGTCATAGACGCATTGTTTGCATTGATCCCCATCATTCTTGTCTTGGGCTTTGTAGCGGTAATGAATTCCTACCAGATTCCTAGTAAGGACGATGCGCAGGGCATTCCCATTCCGGTACTCATCTGGGGTGCAGTGGCATTGTTCATGTCGTTTATCGTGCACCGCACACGCTTTGGGCGCTATGTTTTTGCCATGGGTGGTAATCCTGACGCGGCAGAGTTGGTTGGTATTCCGGTTAAGCGCGTCACCATGATGCTGTTTTTGTTATTGGCGGTTTTGACCACCATAGCTGCCATTGTGGCTATATCTCGATTAAATGCAGGTACCAATTCACTGGGAAATAGCTTGGAACTGCTGGTGATTGCAGCCACCGTGATTGGTGGAACTGCTTTGGCGGGCGGCAGTGGAACCATTTTGGGCTCTGTACTGGGGGCTCTCATCATGCAATGCATTGACAGTGGCATGCTGCTGCTAGACGTATCCATCGGTACCCGCTACGTGATCATTGGCCAAGTGTTGATTGCAGCGGTGGTGTTCGATGTGGCTTATCGTAAATGGACAGGAGACGTGCTGTGAGTACCACCACATCCCAAATAGAAACAAATAGCAGGCCCAAAGTGGATCTCAACAAATGCCTTGTGGAGATGCGCAACATCAACAAGGCATTCGGTGGGGTGCATGCAGTTGAAAACGTAAGTATCAACCTCTACCCCGGCGAAGTGGTGGCGGTGCTGGGTCATAACGGCGCAGGTAAGTCGACCTTGATGAAAATGCTGGCGGGCGCTTATCCGATTGACAGCGGCGATGTAATTATCAATGGCACAAAAGCCAATATCCGCACTCCAGCAGATGCACAAGCTGCGGGCATTGAATCCATTTATCAGACGTTGGCGTTAGCAGACAACCTAGACTCGGTAGCTAATTTGTTCTTGGGGCGTGAGCTATTGACCAAATGGAAGACGCTCGACGACCACCGCATGGACGCTGATGCCCGCAAAGTATTCCAGCGCCTGAACAAAAACTTTAAAAACTATCACACGCCAGTGCGCCGCTTGTCGGGTGGACAGCGTCAAGTGGTGGCTATTTCCCGGGCTATTTACTTCAACGCCCAGATTCTGATCATGGACGAACCCACTGCGGCCCTAGGCCCAGAGGAAACGGCGATGGTGGCCAAGCTGATTGAGCAACTCAAGGCCGAAGGCGTTGGTATTTTCCTGATCAGCCACGATATGCACGACGTGTTTGCGCTCAGTGACCGACTGGCTGTCATGAAAAATGGCAAAGTAGTGGGCACCTATCGCACCCAAGACGTCACCGAAGACGAGGTTTTGGGCATGATTATTTTGGGCAAGAAGCCCGAGGGCAAGCCGCTAACCGAGCGCAACCCTCGCTAATTGCGGGCGCACGTCTGGGCTCACCTGCCATGAAAACGACAGGCGATATACAACTACTCAAGCGCATCAATCGCAGTGTTTTACTGCGATTGATGCTCAATAGCCCGGGGCTCTCGCGCGCCCGCCTCGCTTCGCACAGCGGACTCACGAAATCTACGGTGAGTGGCTTGGTGCGTGAGCTTATTGATGAGCATTGGCTCATAGAAGCTGACTCTACAGTTGCCGCAGAAGGCATGGGACGTCCATCAACGCCGCTACATGTGAACAGCAATCTACGGGTTTTGATTGGTATTGAAATTGCTGTTGAGTGCGTGCGTTTAGTGTGTGTGTCCGTCACAGGGACCATCATCTCCGAAGCCGAGGCGCCACTCAAGAACAGTCAACCCGAACGCGTTTGTACGCAAGTTGCGCGAATGGTCAAAACGCTGAGCGCCGATCTGCAAGCCCAAGGCCTTTTGCTCAGCGGTGTGGGGGTGTGCCTGCCTGGTGCTATCAACGATGAGTCAGGGATTGTCCGCCTTGCTCCCAATTTGGAATGGCGCAACGTGGCTTTTCTGCCCATGATTGCAAATGCATTTCGCTTAGCCGGGGTCTCGTCAACACAAATTCATTTGCAAAATGACGCCGATGCGGCCGCATTGGGCGAATATGAATTTGGTTTAAGCGATGGCGATGACCCTCTGATCTTTATCAATTGCGATGTAGGTGTGGGTGCCGGCATTGTGCTGAATGACCGCCTTTTTACCGGTTCTGTGGGAACGGCTGGCGAGATAGGGCACACCATTTTGCAAATCAACGGCCCACTCTGCTCGTGCGGGCGCAATGGCTGCGCAGAAACCTTTATCGGCTCCCGATTTTTGCGCAAAAAGGCAGATGTGGATGCCGCAGGTCAGTACCTCGGGGTGTTGATACAAAACCTTGATGCCATGTTCAACCCACGTGTGCTGGTGCTGGGTGGTCGCTCCTGCGTTAACAACCCTGGTTTGGTCGAAAAAGCGCGGCAAACCTTGCTTACATATGCCCAAGGTGCTGGATTACCTGCACCCGAGGTAAGGGCAGCACGGTATGGTCTGCAAGCTGCTGCCGTGGGCGCTGCAGCGTTGGTGTTGCACCGATTTCTTAGGCCCATGCTGGTCGGTGCTTTTGTAGACACAGGGGCCAACCCTCATCACGAATTGCCTACCTCCAATTTGAAAACCGCGCTATCAAAGCGCTATCTTGGCGACCCCGCACATGTACTTAGGCATTGATATAGGCACGTCTGAAGTCAAGACGTTATTGCTGGACAACACACACCACGTCATCGCCGTAGCAGGTGCAGCGCTAGAAGTTTCACGCCCGCATCCAGGTCACAGCGAGCAAGACCCGCAGAGTTGGTGGAATGCGACGCGATCTGCACTTGCCACACTGAGCAGCCAGCACCCGGAGTCTTATGCAAAAATTAGCGCCATCGGACTATCAGGGCAAATGCATGGCGCAGTGTTGTTAGACGAAGACGACGCGGTGTTGCGCCCCGCTATTCTCTGGAATGACGTTCGCAGCGCACAGGAATGTCTGGAGATGATGGCTGCGCTGCCCGGGCTGCCACAGCTTGCTGGCAGCTTGGCTATGCCAGGGTTCACCGCCCCCAAACTTCAGTGGGTCGAAAAATACGAACCGCACATTTTTGCAAAAGTGGCGAAGGTTCTCTTGCCCAAAGATTACCTGCGACTTCTGCTCACGGGTGAACATGTGTCCGATATGTCGGATGCCAGCGGCACCATGTGGCTCGATGTAGCCAACCGCCAATGGTCACCTGAATTGCTAGCGCTGACGCGTTTAGATGAAAGTCGCATGCCGCGCTTGGTCGAGGGCAGTGCTGCCAGTGGCGTCTTGAGCGCGAGCGCAGCAGAATCTCTGGGGCTCAGGGCCGGGATCTTGGTCGCCGGGGGCGCGGGTGACAACGCTTCCAGTGCCATTGGCATGGGTGCCGTCGAAGCTGGCGAAGGATTTTTGTCTCTAGGCACCAGCGGCGTTTTGTTTGTTGTCACACCTAGCTACCAGCCCAACGCAGCCAGTGCCACACATGCGTTTTGCCATGCCATCCCTAACCGCTGGCACCAGATGAGTGTGATGCTGTCGGCCGCCAGCTGCTTGCAATGGGCCGCTAGCGCATTGGGCATGGAGTCCGCAGGGGCGCTGGAGGCCAAAGCCAGCCAACTCAGCGATGCAAACCGCGCTGAAGCACCGATTTTTCTTCCCTATTTAAGTGGCGAACGTACCCCCCATAACGATGCCCAAGTACGTGGCAGTTTTCACGGGCTAGGAAACAGCACAGACCAAGCAGCGCTGGCCTACGCCGTCATAGAGGGCGTGACTTTCGGATTGACCGACGGCTTGAACGCGTTAAAACAGGCAGGCAGCAGCGTCACACGGTTGTCGTTGGTTGGCGGCGGCGCGCGCAGTGCGTTTTGGGCACAGCAATTGGCTTCGTCTTTGGATGTGGCCATTGTTACGCACCCCGAATCCACTGCAGGCGGTGCACTGGGCGCTGCACGTTTGGGTTGGTTAGCCACTGGTACACCGATGGAGCAGGTTTGCATCAAACCCCAGGTCGACAAAATCTACATGCCTGATGCTGCAGAGCAACGCCTATTGGCCCCCAGATACGAACGCTTCAAGGCCTTGTACAAGGCACTGAAATCCATTCAATAAACACCCCCATTTTTTGGAAGACCACCATGACTAGCTATTTCAATGCCGTGTCCCCGATTCGCTTCGAAGGGCCTCAATCACAAAACCCGCTGG